>CAZIMH010000104.1:0-9201 GCA_964540155.1 uncultured Saprospiraceae bacterium | reverse complement strand
GCTTGCATACGTCAACCTCATATATTGCCTAGCTATATTCTTCATGCTACCAACATACCCCTTTAACGAGCATGGAGAAATCTCCACAAGTCGATTTGTAAAAAAAAGGAATCTCAACATCAGTGGAGGCCTTCCTACTCCGTTGAACCTTTGTACCGTGAGCCGTTGCACCTTATTGTAATTCTCCATTTTTAATTCCCTCACCCCAGCTTCAACAACATCTGAATGTTAGACCGACTATATATACTTGGTGTAAATGGCAATTCTATGAATCCCAGTGATTTATATAAAGTGATTGCAGGATTTAGTACGGTGTTGCTTTCAAGGAAAAGAGATTGACCTCCTTTCGCTTTGGCTTCATTGATGATGGATACAGCCAATTTTCTGCCTATGCCTTTACCTTGATGACTCTCTGTAACTCCCATCTTTGATAACTCATAATCGTATGTATGTTCATTCAGCTTGACCAAGCTACATACACCTACAGGTATGCCGTCAGCAATAGCAAAATGGATGGCACCCCCTTTGGCTATGATGGATTCTGGATTATTAAGTTTACTAATGTCTTCCTCCTCCATATAGAAATACTGATCTATCCACTCTGCATTTAATGATTTGTAGTAGCTCCTAAATTTTTCATCGTAAGGCACAATTTTTACTTGCATCTCATTTTTTTTTCTGAGTCTCTATATAATCAATTACAATTCTTTCTAAAGAAGAAAGCGGTATAGAGCCATTAGATAATACTAAATCATGAAAAGCTCTGAGGTCAAAATCACTTCCTAATTCAGTTTCAGCCTTCTCTCTTAGTGCTCTTATCTTCAGCTCACCTATTTTATAAGAAACCGCTTGACCTGGCCAACCAATGTAACGGTCTATTTCTGTATTGACTTCGTGCAGTGAAAGTGAAGTGTTGTCAGTCATGTATTGTATCGCTTCTTCTCTGGTCCACCCAAAGTAGTGCATCCCTGGGTCCACAACTAGACGACAAGCACGCCACATCTCATAGGTGAGTCGACCAAAATCCTCATAGGGTGTGGTGTACATACCTGCTTCTTTTCCAAGGTATTCTGCATAGAGTCCCCAGCCCTCACCAAAGGCACTGAGATATTGGTTTTTTCTAAATTTTGGCAAGTCTAGTTCTTTAGCAAGGCTGATCTGCAGATGGTGTCCTGGGACCGCTTCATGTAAGGTCAAAGAGGGGAGAACATACTTTGGTCTAGCGGGGAGGTTGTAGGTGTTGACCAGGTAGGCACCCGCTCTCATGCCTGTGAATGAGCCTCCCGAATAACGGCCAGTTGTATATGTGGGCGCAATGTCATCAGGTACAGGTTTGACAGTAAAGGGTAGACTAGGAAGTATTGTAAAGTAGCGTGGTAGTATCTCTTGCGCTTTCATAGATAACCAGGCGGCATGGTTTAACAAGTCTTGTGGTGTATCAGCGTAGAATCTTTCATCAGTTCTCAAGAACTGTAGGAACTCAGAAAAGTTACCCTCAAATTCCAATTCATTTATTATCTGCTCCATCTCACCCTTTATTCTAGTGACCTCTTGCTTCCCTAGTTCAAATACTTCCTCAGGTGTCATGTCTAGCGTGGTATAGTACCTGACCCTTTGCTCATAGAAGCTTTTTCCGTCCTTACATCTGCCTATTCCCACTTCAGAATTTGTCTGAGGAATGTACTCTTCATTTAGAAATAATTCTAAGCGATTAAAACTTTCCTTTATTGGCCCATCTATATGACTTGCAAATTTCACTTTGCTAGCGTCAGGAATATCGGTTTTACTCAGCGGTAATTTCAAGAATGCAAAACCATCTTCTTGTATCTTTCTGACTAAGGCCAGGCAATTTTTGGCTACAAGCTTCGGCATGACTTTATCTTCTGTCAAACCTGTCCGCATCAAAGCAATTTGCTGATTAATGTATCTGGGAGTATCTGCAAGTAATAACTCGTATTGATTTATCGATTCTTCATCATTCAGATCTTTTCCTTGGATACTATAAATCATAGAGATAATAAATCCACCTTCAGCACTTAGGGGAAATAATTCAGCTCGATAAACCCTATTGTCTATATTATCTTGTAATATCAGTTCCAGCAGCTCAATATTTATCAGTTCTTGCGTATTGAATGTTGTCTTATCAACTTCTGAAAGTTCTCGGAGTAATTTCTTGTAAGTGAGCAGCTCCTGTTTTTTAAATGGCGAAGTAAAATCAGGCCACGCCGATTTGTATTTCTCCTTCTGACTGTCGATAAGCTTATGATAGCTGTCCACAACCTCTGTCAGCCTTTGAGATTGACAGAATATTGAACTCCATGTTACGAGCAAAACAAGGGAGATAAGATATTTCATAGCTGATTTATTTGGGCTTAAGATACTAGCTAGAGACATGTTTATTCTGAAAATCTGAATTTATTGAATGCCTATTATCTAATGAAACTGTCATATTCCTTTAAATCGAAGCTTTATTGATTTAGATTCTTGGACGATGGAGACCTTATTTGTAAATTGGGAAAAATCTTAATAATGAAACAAATTTCAATATTTATTCTGACACTATTCTTGTCCACATTCGCTTTTGGACAAGTGAATTTCTTTGAAGGAACTTGGGAAGAGGCCTTTGCTAAGGCTAAAGCTGAAGGTAAGCATGTGGTAGTAGATGCCTATACTGATTGGTGCTATTGGTGTAAGGTTATGGACAAGAATACCTTTACTGATGAAGCTATCGGTAGCTACTTCAATGAAGAATTTGTACCTATCAAGCTGGATATGGAGAAAGGATTTGGTATTGATGTGGCTATGAAATTCAGAGTGAGAGGATTCCCTACCTTATTGTATTTCAATCCTGACGGTGAGCTGGTAGTAAAGAAAGCGGGTTATGAGCAGGACAATGAAAAGTTCTTAGAGTTCATAAAGGAAGTAAGGACTGAGAACACAGAGAAGGTATTTGCCTTTGAATCTCAGAATTTTGACGTCGAATATCCTGATTTTATAAATAATCTATTTGGTAAAGGTGGTGAGAAAAAGCGTACTGATGCTGAAACGGTTGATGCTTGGTTAGCCCAACAGGATGACTTATATAATGAAGTGGCATGGACGGCTTTGACTCAGTGTCCAACTGGTCAAGAGTATAAAACACATGTCCTAGAAAACAAAGACAAGTATACATCGATGTATGGCAATAGTGAGTTCGAAAGGGTAGTAGTAGGTCAGGTATGGAATAAAGTCAATGAAGCGGCTAAAGCAAAAGACAAAATCCAGTTTGATGAAGCTATTGTGATGCTCAATAAGTACATGGATGAAAGTGAAGATAGAGACGCTACAGCAAATAGTTTTGAGTACACATTTTTGCAGACAGCTGAGATGTGGAAGGAATACACGATGAAGGCAGATGGTGACTTAAAAGCCAAGCCAATAGATGAGCAGCTAGGATTTGCTAATCAGGTAGCTTGGACTTTATATGAGAAATGTGAAGACCAAAAGTGTCTTAAAATTATGGAGGACTGGATGAATAAGGTGATAGAATTAGATCCTCAGTATATGTATGTAGATACATATGCAGCTTTATTGTACAAAACTGGTGATTTCCCTAAGGCTAAGAAATATGCTGAGAAGGCAATAGCTATAGGTAATGAAGCAGAAGAGAATACAGAAGATACCAAAGCCTTATTAGATAAGATAGAAGCCAGTATGGAAGAAGATGGGCAGTAATGCTCACTGAATAATATAATGAAGAGGTGGTTTCGAAAGAGCCACCTTTTTTATTGGCCTCAGTTCTCTAATAGTACCTGCATTTGCACGCATATTCACTTAAATGAATCCGAGAAAATAGGTACCACCTTATAGTTAGGCTTTTAACGCAACTGAGACATATATCACCTGCAATTTACATATGATGGCATAACTTTTGAATTAAAATGTCCAACGAATAATACCCTAATCCAAAACTCACATTACTCATTAGGGTGGATTTTTTAACTTGAAATTATCCATCATGTCCATCTACTACACAACGATATCTCTTCCTGAGATATACATTTCACCGCACTACTTCATAGGATACTTTGATACGCATACTTAGATTGAGATCTACATCTTAGTCTTATTCCACTTTTATCTAATCCTTAATTATCTATTCTATGAATGCATTTACATTCTGTAAGGGCATATGCACGTATGTCTGCTTGGCCTGCTTATTAATCTCTGCTACCGACGCTAAGGCTCAATTAGCAGATTCACTGGCCTTCACGGATTTTAATGAAGATATGGGTTTATGGACCCAAAGTCAGTTTGCTCAGATAGTCCCAATTAGCCCTGATTCAGGGGAGGGTTGGTTATTGCTAGAGCGACAAGAAGGCCTGTCCCTTAATGGTGCGCCACATGATGACCCTTTCATTGCTACAGGACTCCTGTCCCTAGAAGACTATTGTGGTGTTGATCTTGAGTTTGATGTGACCACTTTTAATCTAAGTGGAGATAGTCATATCTATGTAGATGTATCATCTGATAGGGGAGAGAGTTTTCAAATTATGAGAACTGACCAAGAACAATTTAGCTTGACTACTGCCAATCAGTTTCAAAATGGACAACGAGAGACGGTGTCTTTTCCTTTACGAAGTTTTCTTTCAGATTCATTGATTCTAAGAATTAATACCCGCGACATAGATTTTGGGACAAAAGTATTTATCGACAACATCAGGTTGAAAGGAAAAGAGTCCGAAGACTTTATGGTGGCTTCATGGCAAATGGGAAGAGATGAAGAGACGGATTTGCAAGAGAAACTAGAACCACAGTTTGAACCAGGAAATTGTTTTGGTGTGGTTGCCTTTCCTGCAATCCTTTCTGGAGAAGGGAATCACTTTGGAGTAGAAGGATATGCACATGAGTTCTTGGCGCAAACTGCGGCAGCTACAGAAGCGACTAATCTTGCTGATGGTGCCTTATGCATAGACTTGAGCAATGAGGTTGGAGCAGATAATTCCATTTCATTCGGGATGTTTCTCACACCTTTTACTGGAGGTGCCATTACAGGATTTGAATTCATGGAGAGATCACCAGAGTTTATAGGCTTGGATAGAAATAACTACCCCTCAGTATTTGAATTACGAATTTACAAAGATGAAAGATTGGTTTTTTCAGAAATCAATATTCAAACTACACCAGATTGGAGTGATAGAGTTTTTCGACTAGACCATGTAAGCGAACTTGCAGCTGGTGAACCTGCAAACTATAGATTTGAATTGACTCCAAGGCTTAGTCCCGGATTATCGGGTGATATGTCAGTATGGATGATAGATGAGGTTAGAGTAATGGGTGGCTGCTGTGTGCAGGACTGTAAACAGTTGGAAGTAAATATATTTGAAGATGAACGCGAGGAGGGAATCGTATTGATACCCAACATAGAGGGTGAAGAAGTTTGTAGAGAAGATTGCTTAGGAAGCATATCAAATCAGACTGCAGAAGCTGTTTCTGTGATAACTGGACAATCTGCAGGTTGGTCCTATTTTAATAACGCTACCACTGTAAGCAATGCAGAATTGGACATGGTCCTCCCTGAGTCTTTTGAAGCGCATTCTTTTAGATTAAATACAACTAAATCTTCTTCGCTTCAGTACATAGAGACGGATGTGGTCAATCTATGCCCAGGGGAAACCTATTCTGTTTGTTTTGATTATCTGAGTACACTTGACCAAGAAAATACTAATAATAGGGCTAGACTCTTTTCACTTGTAGATGGTAAGAAGCGTTTTGTAACAGGTCAGTTGGATTCCACCCAATCATGTATGACTTTCTTAGCCAGTGATGATCATCACCGAGTGAGGTTGTCTTTGGATAATGGGGATGCAGTGATTACTCAGCCGGAGCAGTTTTATCTTGATAATGTAGTCGTAGATCGCATCCCAGTAGAAGAACAAAGACCACTTTCGACCATCTGGAGTAGTGAGAGTGGAGATGATTTACACATTAATTCTTTGCCTACAGCTCAGTCTAACGTCGAGTATACCTTCTTTCAGTCTAGTACAGTAGACTCCACTTCTATATATAATGAGCAAAATTTATATTCTATTTGTTTCAATTCATTGATTACAACCTCTTCTGCTAATGTAGAGCGCATTGTTGTAAGTCTGGATGGATTGATAGACAAGACATTTTATCCTGAGCAACTGCATGAAGAGTATTGTTTTTCATTCCTTCATAATCGTATAGAGCAAGGGTTTAGTTTTCAAGCTTTCGCCAAAGATGGAACTGAAGTGCCTGATGGCATCGTCAGGTTAGAGGAAGTTCAAGTCTTTTTCAATTCCCTAGGAGAGACGATTTCTGAGCCTGGAGGTGAATTTGAATGGACCATGCCAGATGGAACTACATCAAGCAATCTGGAGTTATTAGCAGATCAAGATGGGGACTATTTTATTCAGTATAATAATTGTGTTAGCTGTAGTGAATCAGCTATTTATAGAAATGATATCAGAAAGGATGTATGCCCTAGAGATGCCATTCTTTCTTGTGATGCCTCATTAGATCCAGATGATAATCCTGAATTAAGACTTATTACGCCACAAGCACCTTATAGTATAGGGGAATCATCTTTCTTTGATTCTGAAGCGTCTGCAGAATGTGGCCTAGCGATAAATAGAAGGTGGACTGTAGAGCGATTGTTTAGAGGAGAATTCTATGATAGTACAATTTGCTTTCAGCGCATATCATTGACTGATAGTGAAGCGCCGGTTTTTTCTGAAGTGTTATCTCAAGAGTTGTCATGCTTAGCCGATATACCTGAGCCAAGAGCTCCACAGGTAGAAGATAATTGCGATCCGAATATTAAGATCGCCTCTATGGATATCTTTCTTGAAGGCTTAGGTTGTCCTGATATCCCACAGTATATGACACGTGTATGGACAGCTATAGATGCATGTGGGAATACATCTGAGATAGAAGAGGATTTTACTATTATTTACGATATGCCAACTGTGACCTGTCCTCCTTCCAGAATGGTGACATGTTATGAAGAAATATCAATAGGGGAGCCAGGCATAGAATGGGAATGTGATGCACTAACAACTTCATTTGATACCAATCTGGTATTAGTAGATGGTGCACCCAGATGTAACGGTGCTATATACAACATGATATATACTGTTACTGACTTGTGTGGCAGATCTCAAGATTGTGTCCAGGAATTTGAATTACAAGGCCAGTCTCTAAATCTGACTTGCCCCTTTTCCTCAACCTTAACATGCATTGAAGATTTTGAATCTGTTAATCCATTAGTGGTTAGTACTTGCAATCAGCCCTATAATTTATTCATTTCTGAGCCATTGTTGGTTTCAGGTCTGGATAATTGTGATGGTGCGGAATACAGAGTTACATATTCGATATCAGATGTTTGTGGATTAGAGGCTCAGTGTATACAGCAGGTGATACTAGAGAACCCTGGTGTCAATATTAGTTGTCCATCTGCCGTAGAGGTAACGTGTCCAGATGAGATCGTTGCAGATATGCCTACTATAACATCCTTCTGTGGTGCAGATGCCAGTTATATTACTGAGTCGCCTACACTTGTAAGCGGCATGCCAGAATGCCATAATGCAGTGTACGAGATTGTATATATTGCAACAGATGCATGTGATAACACTGCATCATGTCAACAACAGTTTTTTGTGATTAATGAAGGTCTAGATGTTACCTGTCCACCTGATTATGAAGTAGAATGTTTTTCACAGATTATATCAGGTGTCCCAGAGCTAACCTCCTTTTGCAACACTGACCCTAGTTTTATTGTATCTGAACCAGTAGCACAATCTAGTGCGCTAAGTTGTGATGGAGAAATATATCTGATTACCTATACCGCTTTTGATAATTGTGATAATGAAGTTTCTTGTGTTCAGAATGTTAGTCTATCCAGTGTGGCGCCAACGATGACTTGTCCTGGTAGTGTCGTTGTTGAATGTATTGATGATTTTATTCCCACCTCTCCAGTTGTCCAAACACCTTGTGGGGTAAACTATACAATTAGTAATTCCTTGCCGTTTTTAGATCTTGGAGAACCATTGTGTTCTGGTAGTGAGTATCTGGTAGAATATGAGTTTATTGATGATTGTAATAATGATTTGAATTGTTACCAATCTGTAATTATAGATCACCAAGCGCTTGAATTAACATGTCCTGAAAATATTACTGTCACCGATATAAGTGATGTTGTTGCTTCTTCACCAATTGTAGAACAACGTTGCGGAATCGATGTCACAATGTCCAACTCAGAACCTTTCTTAACCTATGTGGATTGTACCGTAGCCACTTATCAGATAGACTACTCCGTCAGCAATCAGTGTATGGAATCATCAAGCTGTAGCCAACTCATAACATTGACAGATGAGGCTAATGCCCTGGACGCTGACTTTATATGCGCTAATGCTGCATGGTTTGTTAGTACTGATTGTGATCTAGGAGGTATCAATGATGCAGAAGAATGTTCGTTAGGGTTGAATCCAGAAATGCCATGTGATGATGTTAGCTTTATTATAGAGCCAATGCCTGTTTTGTGCTTTGGTGAAAATTCAGGTTCAATATCCATTTCGGTCTTGAATGGTAATCAACCGTATGAATTTAGTTTGGATAGTTTGGTATGGGATACGGCGCTTGATATTGATAATTTATATGCTGGAAATTACACGCTATATATTCAGAGCACCTTTGGCCCTGATTGTCAATTCCAATTTCCTGTTACACTTACAGAACCACCGCTTACAGATGCTGAGGCTGGACCAAGTCAGGAAATGTGTATAAATGATTCAGTAATCTTGGAAGCATCTGGAGGGGGTTCTTACACTTGGAGCAATGGAATGTCTGGAGCTGCTATTGAAGTATCTCCGCTTACGACAACAATATATACAGTTACGGTAACCCAATCTAACGGTTGTTTTAACACAGACCAAGTAGAGGTAATCGTCAATCAGAACACTGATGCAGAAGCTGGTTCGAATCAGGAAATTTGTATTAATGACGTCGCCCAACTTACAGCCTCAGGTGGTGTAAGCTTTCTTTGGTCCAATGGCGATAATACTCCTTCGATTTTTATATCACCTACCTCAACTGAGTTATTTATAGTTACTGTCACAGATTCTAATGGCTGTACAGATACAGACGAATTAGAAGTAATAGTGCATCCATTGCCAGTAGCAGATGCAGGGACAGATCAGG
>CAZIMH010000103.1:0-9207 GCA_964540155.1 uncultured Saprospiraceae bacterium | reverse complement strand
AACTAGACTTATAATACTTGTATATTCTTCAATTTTTATTCTTGTGAATGCCGATATTGCTCCGCAAAGTAGTGCCGATAAAAGGAGCAAATTACAAGGCAATCCCCCAATTACCATAAAAGGAAAAGTGATAGATTCAGAGACGGGGCAAGGGCTTGAATTTGCCACTGTATCTATATTCACTAAGAATGAAGACCTTATCCAAGGAGGCGGCCTGACAGAGGCGGGTGGTATATTCTCATTTACATGTAGCGAGAAGGAGATATATGCGGTCGTAGAATTCATCTCATATGAATCCAAGACCATAGACCCTATCCAGATTCCAGTAGGTAATCACATGATAGACTTAGGTGAAATTCTCTTATCCCCAGATGCCGTACAATTAGACGATGTAGAGATTGTCGCAGAAAGAAGTGAGACCACTTTTTCTTTGGACAAAAAGGTATTCACCGTAGGTAAAGATTTGGCTAATAGAGGTGGGAATGCAGAGGATGTGCTTAATAATGTGCCTTCATTGGATGTGGATATAGAAGGTAATATATCCCTTAGAGGTTCTCAAGGTGTCAGAGTACTGATAGACGGTAGGCCATCGAGCTTGGTCGGTGTTAACGATGGAAGTGGCCTTAGAAGTCTGCCATCTAATCTCATAGACAAGATAGAAGTGATCACTAATCCTTCCGCACGCTATGATGCAGAGGGGATGGCTGGTATTATCAATATTGTACTGAAGAAGAATACTGGAGGCGGCTTTAATGGCTCTATAGATGTGTCAGGCGGAATTCCTACTAATGCTGGCCTGTCAGCTAATCTCAACTATCGCAAAAACAATCTAAACTGGTTTGTAAACTACGGTATCAATTATAGAACTGGCCCTGGCGGTGGAAACACAATTCAAGACAGACTTACGGATGACGGGTCGGGTAATAATCTAGAAAGGCAAGTCACTATTCAAAATAGAGATATGTCCAGAGGAGGGTTAAGTAACAGCATCAGATTTGGAGCTGATTATTACCTCTCTGACAAAGACCAGATAACAGGATCATTTAATTATAAGTATTCTGATAATGATAATCTAGCTGATTTGTTGTTTCAGGATTATTCTGATGCTTTGGGCAGTTTCGATTTCGAGCCACTATGGCAAAACAAAGATGAAAGTCAGTTTTTTGATTTTGGCAATTTTAACAACGCTATATCTGACGAACTCCTTCTTCTGACAACATTTAGAAGAGATGATGAAAGGGAAACTGAAAGTGCATTACAGTATGACCTGAACTATGCTAAAGAGTTCTCTTCTAGAGAACATAAGCTAAATGCCAGTGTATCATATAGAGATAGAATAGAAACGGAGACAAATATTTTCACTGAAAACCAAACCTCATTTAACGCAGAAGATGTATCCCTAGACCAACGTGGTGATGTCAGAGAAGATTATACCACACTAGAGTTACAGCTAGATTATATCCAACCTCTAGGTAAAGACCATAAATGGGAAGCTGGCCTTAAAGGAAGCCTCAGAGATATTAGAACAAGTTACTTGGTAGAACAAGCTGATGAGAATGGATTCTATTCTCCGCTGCCAGGCTTGAACAATGCTTTTAACTATGACGAAGATGTCTTTGCCGCTTATGGTATTTATGGCAATAGAATAAATAATATAAGTTTCCAAGCTGGACTGAGAAGTGAGTATTCTATAATCAATACTATATTGGTTTCTTCTGAGGATGTACCTGAGAACAAAAGAGATTTCTTAAACTTATTTCCTAGTGGTCATGTCTCCTATCATCTTAATGAAACAGATGCCTTGCAGATCAGCTACAGTAGAAGAATCAGAAGACCACGATTCTGGGATCTAAATCCTTTCTTTACTTTTCAGGATAGCCGAAACTTCTTCTCAGGGAATCCTAATCTGAATCCACAGTTTACAGATTCGTATGAGATAGGTTCCATCAAGTATTGGGAAGGCGTATCTCTATCGAGTAGTTTTTTCTATAGACGGACGGCCGGTTCTATCCAAAGGCTGATTACGGTAGATAATACCAGTTTCTCTACATTTAGAATTCCTGTTAATGCAGGAACGACTGATGACTATGGTTTAGATATCACCGCTTCCTATACCGCACTAAAGTGGCTCAGACTCAATTTCAATACCAACATATTTAGAAACCAGCTGAGTTTAGATCAGGACGTTGTGGCACAGGAAGTATTTAGATACTACAGAGACGTACAAGATAATCCTGATGATTTCCAAGCATTCGAAAATAGATATAGCTTCAATCTACAGGAAACAGATAATATAACCTGGAATGCAAGAATGACATCAAGGTTTACATTCTTTGATTCAGACCTGCAACTCAGACTTAATTATAGAGGTCCGAGACAATCCGCTCAAGGAGAATCTAGAGCGGTTACTTCGGTTGATTTAGGATGGAGTAAAGACTTTCTAGAGAAAAAAAACCTTTCCTTGACGCTAAGCGTCAGAGACCTGTTCAACTCAAGAAGAAGAGCTGGTTTGACATTTTTAGATGACTTTTTCCAACAATCAGAATTCCAATGGAGAAGTCGTACGGCAACACTTACCTTAAGCTATAGAATAAATCAAAAGAAAAAGCGCGGTGGCAATAGAGGTTCCGGAGGAAACTTTGATGGCGGGGGCGGAGAAAGTTTCTAGATTAACTGTCCTAGTGCATTGGTATAAGTAGCTAGATGTACTTTTTTACGCTTGCGCTGGTACTGCATAATCCATCGTGGATGCGGCAAGGGCTTTATAACATCAAACCATTCATGACTATCATTAAGAGATTTTAAGTAATCATAATTCTCAGTTTTCCCTAAGCTGAAGGCGATAGACTTATTCTGAAATTGACTTACTTGGTGTGAAATGCTTTGGATAATGAAAGGTTCTATACGCTTCAGTCTGATGCCTTTGTCATAATAATTATAGTTCTTCCCTTGTGTGGTAAATCCTAAAGGGCACACAGAAGTTAAGTAAAAGTGCTTATAGAATATTTCAGGACCACCCATCTCGCTTATCAGTTCATAAATAAATAAGGAGGACAATTCCTTCCGCTCCTGAAAATTATGCGAGATACCACATGCATCCTTAAGATGATAGGTGTCAGTAAAAGGTATGCCTGTGATGCCGGCCCCTAACCTGCCGGGGTTAATGCCGAAAAGAAATATCCTCGGATCACTATCAGAAAAAAACGCATTGTAGAAATCTGAAACAACTCTCAGTGTCTCATTATCTAAGAAAGGATTAATTAGACTTACCTCACCTAAACTCAGAGAAGTGGCGACTAGGGACTTGTAAAAACTAATGAAATGCTGAGCCGCAGTTAGGTCCTTACTCAAAATCGATACATCAAGGTAAGTGAGGTAGAATTTGTGTTGAAGGTCGCATCCAGATTCAAATTAAAATCACTTGTATTGGACTCGGTGTATGACGCCGTAAATGCAGGTATGATCTCTCCACTTAGAATAAACTTGTCAGATAACTCCAAATACACACCTAACACAAGACCAATAGAAGGTTGGATGGTGATTTGTCTAAATCTCTGATCGTTTTGGCCTTCGTCAGAATTATATAATATAGAGAATCTGAATTCAGGGCCCAAAAAATACCCAAAATCTTCTTTTATCCGCTTTCTTGTTTCTTTACCAAAAGCATATCCCAAATTTGTTCTGAAATTGTTATCTCTGGTATTAAATGCAAAGGATGTAATAATAAATCTATGGCGTTTAAAAACATTTTCGGATTTGGAAACTTTATACATCAGATTAAAGTCATTGAATCCAGAAAATCGGATACCAATTTCTTTAGGATTAGAAGGCGCATTATCTGCCTGAGAGTGCAACAAATTGGCAGAAAATAGTATAAATAAGAAAGCCAGCGAACCGGCGAATGAGTGCAAAGCGTTGAAGTAATGATTAAGTGTCATGGTAAGGACTTAGATGGATTAGTTGATTAGCACAAATATATTTAATAATTATGTGTCCAATTTCGAGCATAAATCCTCCGTTTAACTTACGAACTATAAATATTGTGAAGAATAGAAAAAATAAAATTGGCCGCATTCTTACGACATTAAGCTTTGCTTTTTTAGTCCTGGGATGTAACCAAATAGACACTTTGGAGACTGATCCAGAATTGGTCCCTTATTTTCAGATATTTGCAGATGAAGCTGCGGTTAGAGGCATTGAGGTTGACTTTGTGGAAGCCAATATAGAAGGGCTGCTTCAGGATATAGGTAGAAATGAGGTATTAGGCCAATGCTTTAGAAATGAACAAAGGCCTAGAAAGGTAATCATTGACAGAGGATATTGGGAGAGAGATGATGTAACTGAAGAAGATAGACAGTTCCTCATTTTTCATGAGCTAGGACATTGCTTTTTGGATTTGGAGCATGATGACAGAATCGACAGTGAGACTAATACTTGTGTGAGCATAATGCACAGCACATTAGATGTTTGCCCTTTTATGTTTAATGATGATACGCGGGTAAGATATCTGGATGAGCTTTTTACTAAATAACAAATTGATTTTAAAAGTATGAGACAAATATATTTTATTGGAATCGTAATAGCAGGGCTATTCTTTTTGGGATGTGGAGAGGATAGTCTCGATCTCATCAGTATGGATGAATTCATAGAGCAAAACGAATTAGAAGTACTAGAGACTGCTTCTGGCCTGAAGTATATAATAGAAAATCCTGGCTCAGCTGATAGACCGAATAACACTTCTCTAGTTACTGTACAGTATGTAGGTAGACGAACAGATGGTTTTATTTTTGATTCGCATCAAGGGCTTAGAATAGGATTGAATCAAGTTATTCCTGGATGGACTGAAGGTATCCAACTGTTTGGCAGAGGAGGATCTGGAACCTTATTTATACCCTCACCTCTAGGATACGGCACTGCAGGGATAGGCGCAGATATACCACCTAACGCCGATCTTATTTTCGACATCCAATTGCTTGACTTCTGATTCAAACCTTAGAATTCAAACCATACAGGCCACCTTTATATCTTAGGAACGGCCATTTCAATACTATATATCCTGCTCTATTTAGAAGACAGGATACACCAGAATACGAAAGAGATACCATCTCCACAACTGATGGTGACTTTCTACATTTGGACAGATTGAGTTGTCAATCCAGACGACTCGCTATCCTTTGCCATGGCTTAGAAGGAAGTAGCCAATCCAAGTACATCATAGGCACCGGAAATCTATTACTAAATAATGGATGGGATATAGCGGCTATTAACTACAGAGGATGTAGCGGTGTCATAAATCATAATCCAAGGCTCTATCATAGTGGCGCCACAGATGATATCCATGAAGTAGTATCACAGTTAGGTGATGCTTATGATGAGATTGCATTGGTCGGTTTTAGTCTAGGAGGTAATTTGGTACTCAAGTATGCTGGAGAAGGAGTATACCCTACCGCCAAGAAAATTTTATGTGTAGTTGCTATTTCTGTTCCTGTGGATTTGGAAGCAGGGTCAAAACAAATCAGTAAAAAATCAAACCTTATTTATGAGAAGAAATTCCTCAAGTCACTTCATCTCAAGGTAAAGGATAAAAGTAGTCAATATCCCGACCTCATAGATCCTTCCTCTATGAAATCAGTCCGTACCATTTTCGATTTTGATGATGTCTATACCTCTAAGCTCCATGGTTTTAAGGATGCCAAAGACTATTACAATAAAAGTAGCAGTAAGCAATTCTTAAGCACCATAAAAACACCTACTCTTATCATCAATGCTTTGGATGATCCTTTTCTGCCAAAGCAATGTTATCCTCAAAATGAAGCCAATCAAAACAAATGGATAACTCTACTCACACCAAAATTCGGCGGGCATGTCGGTTTTGTAAGCACCGCTTCACTATTCTATTGGGAGGAGGACGTAATAAATCAGTACCTGAGTCAGGCAAGTAGCATTTGAATTTTAATCTAGTACGGATGGTAGTGGAAGATTCTATTATAACTGGTTATAAATAGAAAAAGGTGGTATTTGACTACCACCTTTTTATTAAAACCAATATGGGTTTACATTATTTCACTGCGAAAGATACTTTCAGATTTACTCTGTATTCAGTAACCTTGCCTCTAGAAACCACAACACTTTGTTCTTGAACATAAGCTGACTTGATTCCTTTAATTGATTTAGATGCTCTTACGATTGCATTCTTAGTTGCATCTTCCCAACTCTTTGTAGAATTTGACATTATTTCTACGACTTTAATAACTGCCATAATAGATTGAATTAAATTTAGATATTATAAAAAGTCGTAATATATTAATATTGTTCTAAGGATGCTTGTTCTCTCTATCTAATCTCCCATAAAATAACACTAATCCACTCAAAATTATCAAAGCAGGGATGGGTGTGAGTATATGATACTTTGCGGGAGGACCAGGAGGATAGAACCAAAAACCCTGAGGCAAGGGCTGTTTGAATAAGGTGAAGTAGGCTGGGTTACTATAATTGTAATTGAGTGAAAAATAACCGAGCATCCATGATATGGTAATAATTATCATGACGCCGAATGGTAAGTATACCTCTGGTCTCTTCCACAGCTTTTTTGGTCTTGGCTTAAATGACCTAATGCCAAATACGAATAAAATAACCAACCCTGCGCCTGCGCCTACAGCATCTAGGACGATATCATTAAAGTCATAATATAAAGAGATATTCTCCAGAATCAGGTATTGGTAGAGTTCATCTAGTGCCCCTAAAACAGTACCCCATATCATAGCACTTGTATACCTACCTAAGAGTGGAAATAGCAAAATGGAAAGTATCGCATACTGAACGAAATGAACTGATTCTACATATACAACCATCAAAAAGAAAAAACACAGAACTATAAATAAGAGAGTAAATGCAATGAATGGCTTTACTTTATCTCTGTCACCAACTTGATGCTTCTGACGACCTAGGATGATTAAGATAATCACGATGATAGAAAAAATAGCTGCAACTATGCTGTTATATTGACCTCGTGAGAAACTGGAAAAAATTTCATTAACCGCAGCGCCTACTTCATTATGAGGTAAGACAACAATTAGATAGTAAATGACACATATCGAAAATGCCAACGCTTTCCGAGCCATCAAAAAGTTGATAAAATTGGACATGTTAGCTAGCTATCAACAATTTTGCGAACGCTGTGCGCGAAGTGAATTATATCTGTCTCTAAAAGATGAAGATTGACAGAAGCTCTAACAAAGGCATGTCTTCTATGTCCTGATAATTTGGCATGAATACCATACTTGTTTCTCAATGCGGCATGAATCACTTTAGATTCGGTTCCTGCTATCTGAAATGAAACTATACCACAAGGGTTATTGATATCGGTTAATATTCTAACTCCAGGGATATCACTCAGATGCGATATCATCATTTTGGATAAGGAGGTGATGCGATTATACTTTTTCTCTGAGCCTATGTCTTTGTGAAAATCTAAGACCGTATCCATCGTCATTGCATTCTGATAGGCAATCGTACCTACATACTCAAACTTATGCAAGGTCTCTTCATCAGGATGCGGACATGGTAACAATGGCTCTATCATTGTTTCCATACCTTTTTTGATATATAATAACCCAGTACCTAAAGGTGCCGAGAGCCATTTGTGCATACTGCTTACATAGTAATCACACCCTAGGTTTTTTATATCCTGTGCTATATGACCTACACAGTGGGCGCCATCTACAAGAACCTTTGCTTCATGCTTATGAGCCAACTGGCAAATCTCCTTGACAGGCATTTTCACACCAAACTGGTGGGTAATTCCTGTAACTACTACCATGGCCGTTTTAGAACTGATTTGATCTGCGAATCTGGTTACAATCTCCTGGTTATCTACAAGATTCAGATCCATAGCAACCATTTTTACCTTTATAGATTTAAGTTGCTTTAGCCTCTTTACTATCGTCTTTACGTAAGGATAAGCCCATTCAGATATGACTACTTCATCACCTTCCTTGAATGGGAAACCTAATAAAATATGATTTATTCCTTCAGTAGAATTTCTTACGTAGGTAACTTCCTCAGGTAAAGTGTTGAGCATGTCTGCTAATCCACGAAGGGAAGTGTTGACTTTTGCTTTTGCTTCATCTTTTACTTCATAGGGTGCAAACTCAGATAAAGATTTGACATTCTGCATATAAGCTTCATACACAGGAATTGGCATTACGCCAGCGCTACCAGTGTTGAAATTGGCTACCCCATTTGGATTATTAAAAAATTGATTAGCTATATCTGACCATGAGCTATCTGCAGAAAGCTTACTGCCTGATGAAGAGAGAAGATATCTTCCACCTAACCCTGCGATGGAAATATCTCTTATAAACTGCCTTCTATTGTTCATTAGTAATATGATTGTAGGGTACCAATAATAAAGATGCACACTTTTTTGATGACCTTTTCATAATTCTGCGTCTAAAGTTCGTATTGACTACTTAAGACAATCTCAATTCTTTAGTTCAAATCTCAGTTACATATATAATTTTGCGATAATATGTTTTTCGATAGCTTAAATTTTGGCATCGTATACAATTATTGCCATATGTTTTGACTAAGACTATTTATTGTCTAAATTAGCACAATTCAATCTCCTTAAATGCTGGTCTCACTCTTCTCAATTTACACTCACATTATAATTTAAATTATATGAAATCAAAATGGTGGTTTTGGGCAATCTTGCTTTTACTATATCTAGCCATAGGACTTTGGCTTTGTAATAAATTTATTTGCGGTTAGTTTAGAATCGTAATCAACAACATTTTAACAAAACGAAATGAAATATTTTTGGATATTCTTCATCCTCTTACTACTCTTAATGGCCATAGGGGCTTGGCTTTGTAATAAATTTATTTGTGGACTACCTATTGCTGGGGCGGCTAACTGCGCTGCATGGGAAGTCAAAGATGGCTCGCATGAGATTTTTGATATAGACCAAAACGTAAACTTTCGAAGGTCTAACTATAGACACTTAACGAGCTACACAGATGTTAATGCAGCCATAGACCAAGTGGCCAACTACCTTAAAGGTAACAACGACAGGTTTCTAACTATTACGGGTCTGTATGATACACTAGAAAATAATACACACAATCTTCTCCCCAATCTAGGACTGGCAAGAGCTGATGATGTCAAATCTTGGCTGGAGTCTAAGCAGGTGCCGTCTAACCAACT
>CAZIMH010000102.1:0-9219 GCA_964540155.1 uncultured Saprospiraceae bacterium | reverse complement strand
TCCTAAACTGATACATATCTCTGGCTCGATTGAGCTGCCCATCTCCAAGGCTATTGTCGAAGAAATCCTTTGCGTGACCATAACTGTCTGGCATCTTATGCTTATAAGCCTCATAGTAGAATCGCTTAGCAAATTCCACACATTGATATTTTAGCCCCAGATTATAACCGTCCTTAGTCAGATTTCTACCTGATACGTTGGTAACATTGCCATTAAAATAAACCTTGACGCCTTTATAACTATCTATAACCTGACCTGTATTATACTTAGAATTAGAACTCTTGCGGTTGCTTTTGGTCTTACCTGTAGTTGTTTTTGAGGTTGTTTTATTTCTGGAGAACTTTTCCTTTATACTGCTAAAATCAAAGTCAGGCAACGAGATACCACCAGTTATATACCAACCCAACCCGCCAAATAGCAATACAATTATAGCTATAGACTTCACTTGTGCACTCTTCATTTCAATATCATATTATAAAATGTACAATATATAAAAACGTCAAAAATAAAATCTTGTTTCTGTTAATGAAGGATATATGCACAGTTCTGTCTATGAAGCCGCTTTTCAGTCAAGTATGCAATCAAATTGATTATATATCCCAAAAAAACGATCTTGCAGCCTGGAAACAGACTTTTATTTCCAATTTGCTGTTTTATGGTCGAAAAACAGCCTTGCAAATACCCATTGATCAAAGCATTTTAAATATATAATTGGATCATAAACTGCAAAAAGCCCAGGATAAAGACGAGGAAGTACTCAAATCACTGAGTCTATCCAAGATTATTCTGCCCGTGATTATAGGGCTAGCCGTTATATTATATATGGTATTCCGTCAATTTAAGCTGGATGCCTTTCAGCAGATTCAGTGGAATACCAGATTATGGAGTTACTTAAGTATTGCGCTTTTTGTGTATGTACTTCGCCATCTATTCTATTCTTACCGACTGAAAATTCTGAGTGACCACGAATTCAGTTTCAAGCATTCCATCGAGTTAGTATTCATCTGGGAATTTGCCTCAGCTATTTCGCCTACTTCTATTGGAGGGTCTGCTGTTGCCGTCTTTTTTCTTTCCCAGGAAAAGATATCTGCTGCCAAGGCTGTATCTATTGTGCTATATACCGTGATTGTAGATACTATTTTCTTTCTGCTAAGTCTCGTCTTTCTATTAAGCATATTTGGTCCTTCACTGATTAGACCTAATATGACCAGTATGTTCGAAGGTTTCGGAATCACATTTATGGTCGTGTGGCTCTTTATGCTTTCATATGGTGGCATATTGCTATGGGGACTGTTCCGTCCACGGGTCATCAAGAGAGTGCTTATGACAATGGCAAAGCTTCCTCTAATAAAGCGTTTCAGAAGGACTTTATATCAAACAGGGGAAGATGTGGTGGTCACTTCTAAGGAGCTCAGAAATAAGCCCTTGAGTTTTCATTTTCAAGCCATACTTCTTACAATAGGTGCTTGGGTGTCTAGATTCATATGTGTCAATTTTATCATACTGGCTTTGGTAGAAATGGACTGGAATTGGATGGAACAATTTCTGGTTTTTGCCCGGTCTGAAACCATGTACGCCATTACCCAATTTGCGCTTACGCCAGGAGGCTCTGGTGTGATGGAATTAATGTTCTCCGGCTTCTTTTCTGATTTTGTGTCTAAAGGTGTAGGATCTGTGGGGGCATTGCTATGGCGATTAATCACCTACTATCCATATCTTATTATCGGGGCACTCATCATCCCTAACTGGATAAGACGGGTTATGAAATCTAAAAAGCAAAAAAGGAAGTCCTCTTAGAACAAGTCAGTCACATATTTCCACAATTCGAAATTCTTGATGATTACTGCACCTACTATAAGAAGCAAGATATAGTAGGCCCATTTATTAGCCCCTTTCATTCGCGTCATATAAGCAGATGCCACATATCCCCCTATCGCTTGACCTACAGACAAAAGCAATCCCATTTTCCATACGATCATCCCTTTGTATTGGAATATCATGATAACGGCGATCGTATATAAAGCAACAATCCCAATCTTAAGTCCATTGCCCAGAATCAAATCATACCTAGACATGCCTACTGCCACCATCAAAAAGATGACTCCAAATCCTACTTGCAGGAAGCCAGCGTAGATGCCTAATAAGAAATAGATAGGCATCGTAATGGATGGTGAGATGGGCTTTAAACCTTTTGTGGGTTGGATAAAACGATTAGGGTTAGATAAAAGCAATAGAAAGATGGGAATAAGTAAAATCTTAAAGACTTGCTTAAATCCTTCTGCATCTAGCTGAGTTGCCATGACGACGCCAACCATGGCCCCTAAGAAAACAGAGATGACAATATGTTTACCACCAGCAAGGTCTAACTTCCCATTCTTATGAAAGGCATAAGTACTCACCGAGCTACTCGCTAAGACATTAACCCGATTGGTAGCATTAGCGATGTGACCTGGTATGCCCAAGATGTCTGTGTATATCGCTAGGGTAATTATGGATCCAAAACCTGCAAAGGCATTTAGAATGCCTCCAAAGAAGCCACCTACTAATGATATTATTATTTCGCTTGTCCCCATGTCCTCGTTAGATAGCAAATACTCGAAAGCAAAAAGAATAAATAAAATCCAATACTGAATGTTCTCTCTACTGTGTTTTCTACCATAGCAGATAGAAAAACGATACAATGTAAGGCAAGAAAATATGGGTCATAATGTCCGCGCATATAAATCAAGGGTAGAAATGCAGCCAACAGATAGAAACCAAGCCCTACAAAACCCATTCCCGCTAGCACAAAAAGAATTTGATTATGAGGAAAATGATTAATCTTTCGTCCTAATTTTTCTTGATACAATTTCTGACAAGCCGCTTTAAGGTCTCCAATACCCGTCCCCACCAACTTATGTTCCTTAAAAATCTCAACACCAACTTGGAGCGAATAGAGCCGCTCCGAATCAGAATAATTCAGTCCTTTACCTTCCTTATACTGCCCTAAATCCCAATTGGCATAACTCATCTTCTTTTTGAGACTGGGTACAATATTTACGGCAATAATAGGGGCTACAACAAAAAAGACCATCATCCCCGCTAATAACTTGTAGTTCTTCCTTGTAATCACAGTATAGAGGCCCATAGCAATGCCCGATAAATACAGTACGGCCAATCCACTTCTGACAGCTAATACATGCAGAAAGATGAATAAAAAGAGAGACAATAGAAGCAAAGTGCCCTTGGTCCCTATCCTGATAACGCGTTTCTCTTCATTGTATAAGAATAAGCTCACCAAACAGGCAAAAGCAACAAAAATGCTATACTCTGTATGATCTACCGGTGTGCTGATCGCCTGACCTTTCTCTATCGCCTGATTCAAGGCATCAAAATTCATCAGATAATTTGTGAGAACTCCCAGCGAAACGATGGCCACAATGACTACGAAAGTCATCAGATAATCATAAAAGCGCCGACCCACTTGCTCTCTGGATATATAGAAGGCAATCGGTAAAAACAGAAAAGGGCTTTTCTTAGATACAAAGGCGAGCCAGGAAGCAGAATCTTCAGAATTGATTCCTGACAGTAAGGTCATAATGAATATGAGTAGGGGTGGTAAGAAATATTTTACCAAAGGACCATTCCTCAATTGATGATTGTAGTACCATATGGCTGTAAGACAAACCAAGACCATGCCTATAGCTAGGAGTGCTTTGGAAGAAACAAGTCCTACTAAGAATACAAGGATGCTAACATCCAATGCATTTATACCGTCAGCAGGCTTATGGGTCAGTCTGGGCATATGGCGAAAATAACACAATGAGTTAAAAGTATAGCTTAACTTTGTCGGCTTACAAAATTGGCAGGCCTATGGATGCTTTCGAAAAGATAAATAGTTTGGTATCGGAGATTGAGTCCTCTGAACTAAATACCAGTGAGGTATTAGAGCAATTTAGAATACGTTTTTTGGGGACAAAAAATATTATCAAACCGCTGTTTTCTGAGATTAAAAACGTTCCAGGAGATCAGAAAAAGGCATTTGGGCAGGCACTGAATCAACTCAAAAATACCGCAGAAGAAAAATACAATCAGCATAAGGAAATTATAGCCACCAGTGAAGAAGCCTCTGCCTCCGCTGGCAAGGACTACACCCTACCTGCACCTCCATACACAATGGGGTCGCGACACCCTGTATCCATTGTAATGGACAGGATGATAGATATATTCGAAAAGATTGGATTTGTGGTAGCGGAAGAAAGAGAGGTGGAAGATGACTGGCATAACTTTACAGCTATGAATACGCCTGCAGACCACCCCGCCAGAGATATGCAGGATACTTTTTATCTAAAGGATTCTACAACACAATTACTCCGAACACATACGTCTTCTGTCCAAGCCAGAGTAATGACGACGCAGAAACCACCTATTAGGATCATTGCACCGGGAAGAGTATATAGAAATGAAACCATCTCTGCCAGATCACATTGTCAGTTCCATCAGATAGAAGGGCTTTACATAGACGAGCATGTTTCCTTTGCAGACATGAAACAAACGCTGCTTTATTTTGCAAGAGAAATGTATGGAGCAGATACAGATATACGTTTAAGGCCAAGCTATTTTCCATTCACTGAGCCAAGTGCAGAAATGGATGTCTGGCTGGGCACGGATACACCGACGACTAAAAAGCTGACTAAAGGAACCGGCTGGTTAGAAGTTTTGGGTTGCGGCATGGTAGATCCTAATGTGCTGAAGAACTGTGATATTGACCCAGAGAAATATACTGGTTATGCATTTGGCATCGGCATAGAGCGGACCGCTATGCAGAATTATAACATCAGTGATATCAGATTATTATTTGAAAATGATATCCGATTTCTGAGACAATTCAGTTCAGTAATATAACTGCACATATATGAAACCGTCCATACCTAAAGGAACCAGGGATTTCCTCCCTTCACAGGTAGCCAAAAGAAATTACATCTTCTCTATCATCAAAGAAGCTTTCCAGACGTATGGCTATGTCCCTATAGAGACGCCTGTTATGGAAAAGCTCTCTACTTTGACAGGAAAGTATGGGGAAGAAGGCGACAAGTTATTATTCAAAATTCTCAATAACGGAGATTACCTGAACAAAGCAGATGCACAGGCATTAGACAGTAAAGACTCGAAAAAACTCATCTCATCTATCTGTAGCAGGGGCCTACGATATGACCTAACGGTGCCCTTCGCACGATTTGTAACCATGCATCAGAATGATATCTCTTTTCCTTTTAAAAGATATCAGATACAGCAGGTATGGCGAGCAGATAGACCTCAAAAAGGCAGATACAGAGAGTTCTATCAGTGTGATGCTGATGTTGTAGGTTCAGACAGTCTGATGTATGAAGCGGAACTCATGCAGCTTTTTGATATCGTATTCCATCGTCTGGGGATAAAAGCAACTATCAAAATAAACAACCGAAAAATCCTTTACGGTCTTGCGGAGTCTCAAGGTGTTCAGGACCAGTTTATGGCCATGACGATTGCGATAGATAAACTGGATAAGATAGGCGCTGCTAAGGTGATAGAGGAAATGATACAAAAGCAGATTCCTGAAGATAAAGCCAAAGAGATTATAAAGCTGCTTGACATAGATAATCTAGCTGATCTGGAGGTCGCTTTTAAAAATAGTGAGACTGGACTAAAGGGAATAGAGGAACTCAGACAATTCCATAACTACAGTGACTTATCACCATTGCATAATAAGTTGTCGTTTGATATCTCATTGGCAAGAGGTCTAAACTATTATACTGGATGCATCTTCGAAGTCATTTCTGATGAGGTCCAAATTGGAAGCATTGGTGGCGGAGGACGATACGACGATTTGACTGGTGTATTCGGTATGCCTGGTGTTTCAGGTGTGGGTATCTCGTTTGGTTTTGCCCGAATGTATGATGTCATGGAAGCGCTGAATTTATTTCCAGAAGAAGTGACTAAACAAATTGATTTGCTATTAATCGGAATGGATGAGGCCTCTCATCTGCATGCCTTTGACTTGTTATCGCAATTAAGAAACAAAGGAATAAACTGTGATCTATATCCTTCACCTGCCAAGCTCAAAAAGCAGATGAAATATGCTAATGACAAGTCCGTACCTTATACCTTACTGGTCGGTTCAGAAGAAGTGGCCGCAGGGAGTTACACTCTAAAGGATATGTCAGAAGGGTCTCAGCAGAAGCTGTCATTAGACGATATCATCTCAAAACTGTCTAGCTAGTTGTGGATTCTATAGGGCAATTACAAAAGAACTTGCTTGAGGGTACAGTCACTTCTGTAGAGATTGTTAATGCTTGCCTACAAAACATAGAAAAGACTAAGGATCATAATGCCTATATAGAGGTCTATGCAGAAGAAGTTTTGAGTCAAGCTGCTGCTCTAGATGCTAAAATCACGGAGGGAGGCACTCTAGGTCCTTTATTTGGGGTTGTTTTCTCTATTAAGGATAATCTCTGCTATGAAAACCATCATTCCACAGCAGGTTCAAAAATTTTGGAAGGCTTTAAATCCCCATATTCTGCAACAGTTGTCAGTAGAATACTCGCCTCAGATGCCCTTATCATCGGAAGGACCAACTGTGATGAAATGTGCATGGGTTCTACTAACGAAACATCCATCTATGGGCCTGTGAAGAATGCACTTGATAAAGAAAGCGTATCAGGCGGCAGTTCTGGCGGTGCAGCAGTTGCGGTGGCCCTGGACACCTGTCACATATCCATAGGCTCTGATACAGGAGGGTCGATTCGCCAGCCAGCTGCATTCAATGGTGTCTACGGATATAAGCCCACCTATGGGACAATTCCACGCTGGGGCCTCATCGCATATGGCTCCTCTCTGGACACGATAGGGCTATTGGGAAGAAATATAGCGGATTTCCAAAAGGTCATGTCTGTGCTCTCCGGATCAGATGAACAAGACAGCACAGCCTATAAGCCTGCAATCCCATTCAATCCGACAGAGAAACCAAGAAAAAATTTCAAAATCGCCTATAGCCAAGACCTCTGTGCTCATCCAGATATGGATAAAGCGCATCAGTTGCATATGGCGGAATATATTGCCGCACTTAAAGAGAAAGGTCATACTGTGACTGCAGTAGACATGCCCTTGACAAATTTCTATGTGCCGACTTACTATGTGCTAGCGACAGCTGAGGCCTCATCTAATCTGAGCAGATATGATGGTATCCGCTATGGTCACAGGACCAGCGCTGCGGTTGAGGATTATAGGGAAATGATGACCTTGTCCCGCTCTGAAGGATTTGGAGAAGAGGTTAAGAAAAGAATTATGTTGGGGACTTATGTTCTTAGCGAAGGCTACTATGATGCTTATTATAAGAAAGCGCAAAAGGTTAGAAGAATGATTAAGGAAAACTTGGAGACCATTCTTAAAAGTCATGACCTCTTTTTACTTCCCACCACAACATCAGATCCTTGGCGAATAGGACAAAAACCTACAGATCCGCTCATTCACTACTTAGCTGATATCTATACAGTGTTAGCCAGCTTATCTGGGTTTCCCGCTATTTCGATACCTTCCAAGCGCTCTACTCACTCAAAAATCCCTGTCAGCGCACAGTTTATATCTAAAAAAGGGACAGACAATGATTTATTAGAGATGAGTAGAATCTTGAGCTAAACCAGAACTTCACAAAAGCTCGTTAGTCTCACCCTCCCCACTTCTCTATCATCTCCTCACATAAATTCGTAGGCAACCACATATTTAAATCCATCAATTTCCTCAGCTGATGACAGACATACTCCGGCTTATAGACCTTCTGTGTTATCATCGCATCTAGTATATACAAAAGACCATGACTTTCAAGCTCGTTTTTCTTACACCAAACCATCATCCGACGTTCCCCAGATAGCACCATCATCTGATGCACTTTAGCTAGATATAGAATAGTCCTATCTGGAAACGAAAATGGCCTTGGCCATTCTATCTGAGACATTGCTGATAAGTCGGCGTCAGTAACAGGAATAACCGTAACGACCTTTTCAACCAATGATTTAATATCATCCAATTCTTCCAGTATAAATACAGAAGTTGAAATAGAGTAGGGAAGTTTAAAGAATCCCTCTAGCAAATCCATTTCATAGAGGTCTATGAAAATATTAGCATCAGTAATGACAACCTGCATCTAGATCTCCTGCAGTTCTTTTCTAAATGATCTTACTGTCATGTTATACAGCGAGGCCGCTTTAGACGCCGTAATAAACGATTCAGATACTCCACGACACAGTAACTGAAATAGTCGGTTAGATTCTTCTTTACCCTTGAACACGTTTTCACCAATTTCTTTTTTCCATAGCCCTCTAGATCTTATTCTTTTTGCTTCATTAGAAAATAGTGCTTCAGAAATAAGGCCTAACTCTCTACATCGATATAGAATAGCCTGTGGTGAGATACCATATTGAGCTTTGATAAGTAACAATTCTTTTAAATGAATATTCCTGCGATGTCCACCAAGTTCATCTATTAGTGATTCCTGTGGCAGTAACATTGCAGCTGCAAACCGATCACAAATCTTTTCCTTTGCTTTTTCGCTATATCCTTCTAAGCCTAAGAGCAAATGCCCAAGCTCATGCATGGCAGTAAAACGAACTCTATCTATAGGATTAAGTCCCAAAACAATGACAGGGGTCTTTTCATTCACCCATGTAGACATACCAGAAAAATGCTCAATTTTTTCGTTTAGTCTAAGTACTTTGAAACCTCGTTCCTCTAAGGTCTCTACTATATTGTAGATAGGATTAACCCCAAGCTGCCAGTTTTTACGTAAATCCTTGGCAATGCCCTCGACTGCCTCAGGATTCTCCACCGCTATCTTCTTGATGGATTCATCAAATTCAATCATCTCCCCAACTAGTTCTTCTGCTTCAAGATATCTCTCGAGATAATCTCTTGTCTTCTCTTTAATCTCCTCTTGCTTCTTTTTTGGCAGAAGGTCTTGCTTCCTATAATTGATAGTCCCTAAGTCTAGTTTACTCTCTCGCAGAAAGTAGTCCAGTTTAACATCTACAGCATTCGCTATGGCTTGTAAATTTTCTATTGGAGGATTCCTTTCTCCAAGTTCATACTTACCTATGGCTTGTTTACTGACTGTATATCCAGTCTGCTTGGCTAAATCAGCCATTGAGAAGCCTGCCATGACCCTAGCCATCTTTATTCTTTGTGGGGTAACTTTCATAGTATTAAGAC
>CAZIMH010000101.1:0-9346 GCA_964540155.1 uncultured Saprospiraceae bacterium | reverse complement strand
CTAAGGTCTGCTCCAGCCAGTAAAAGGCATGGGTGAGTGCAACGGCGTCCTTCACGTGGACATCTCTAAAATGACCGATCTCAGTATCATTTTTTATGGCTTTCAGATGCCTGGATATGAGCGGGCCATAGATGATTGCAGCATCAGGAATCAGGTTCGTGAGATGTACATTGATTGTGCCTTTATGCAGGAGTATCTTATCATCGGGCCCCAATTCAGCTAATGTGTTGTCTACGGCTTCATAAGGCGCTAATTTGACGCCGTCGGAAGCTAATTTAGAGCTAAGAGTCTTTGATAGCTTGGACTGATCCACAAACAGGACAACATCTTCTGGTCTTATGAGGCAATAACTACAGAATACAGGATTACATTCTACATCACTTCCTCTAAGATTGAGCAACCAAGCAATATCATCTAGGGTCGTGATCAGATGCTGTGTAGCCCCATGCGCTTGCATGCCTTTCCTTACCTCATTTATCTTCTCTTTACGGTCTGTGCCAGCATAATGGATATCATGCTCAAAGATGGTGGCTTGAGGCATAGAGGGCCTATTTTCCCATATATGACCTATAAAATCAGTCGTCAATGCCAAGTTGAGCCCCTTAGATGCCAATTCTCCTTTGTACTTGTCTCTTTGAGCAATGGAGATCATGGGTCCATCTGCAATGACGGTATCGCCTTCTTTCAGGTGCTCTGTCAGGTAACTGAGGAAGGAAGGACTACGGCTCCCGTCCATTTTGTGCATTTCAAAGGAAGAAGTTGATAACTCCTGCTCAGCTTGGATAAAGTACCTCGAATCAGTCCATAAGCCTGCATGGTCTTTGGTTATGACGACGATGCCTGCCGACCCCGAGAATCCAGAGATCCATGGCAAACTCTTCCAATATGAGGCTGGATATTCGCTCTGATGGGGGTCGCCTAGGGGCATTATATAGGCGTCATAGTTGTGCTCTTCTAGCTTAGTTCTAAGGAGGGAAAGGCGCTGATTTATCACGTATTATAAATTTTTATAATGTATTAATCTTTGAAATTCTTATAGTTAAATATTGCAATTAATTATAATATGGCATTATTATTGTTTCTCATTCTCTGTTCGTGCCACATTTGTGGATTTTGAACGAGAATGAACCTTGATTGTTAACTCTAAGTACAAAGTTATATGCTTAAGCAGAATATAAGTCAAAGAATGCTTCAGAAGCTGTCTCCACAACAGATTCAGCTCATGAAACTACTCCAAATCCCTACAGCGACCTTAGATCAAAGGATTCAAGAGGAATTGGAGTCAAATCCTGCATTGGATGAAAGTGATGATTCCGGAGAAGTCTATGACTTGGATTCAGAAAGCGCTGATGAAGAATATGAGGACGAGCCAAAAGCGGAGGACTTCGAGCTGGACGATTATCTAACAGAATACATGGAAGATGATCCGATAAGTTATAAGATGAAGTCAGAGACTTATCAGGATATAGAGGATAAGAACATTCCTATTGCCGTACAGGGAAGCTTCCAGGAGCATCTTAATCGTCAGTTGGGTATGATGGATATGGACAGTGAGACAGAATATATAATCGCACTACATCTTATAGGCAGTATAGATACTGATGGCTATATAAGGAGAGAGCTTATAGCAATTATAGATGACCTGTCATTTACACAAAACATAGATGTTACACTAAGGCAGATAGAAGAGGTACTTCTAAGAATACAAAAATTGGAACCAGCAGGTATAGGAGCACGTAACCTACAAGAGTGCTTACTTATACAGATTAAAGATAAAATAAATAGAGAGCCGGACCTCAACAGAAAGCCGAAGCTTTTAGCACTCAAAATCTTAGAAAATCACTTTGAGCAATTCACTAAGAAACACTACCAGAAGCTGCAGAAGAATCTGTTTATTTCTGAGTCAGAATTGAAAATAGCGATAGAAGAAATTCTAAAACTTAATCCTAAGCCGGCAAGTGGATTCTCTACGGCAAGCACGGAAGGCAACCAGTATATCGTCCCAGATTTTCTAATCAATAATAGAGATGGATTAGAACTTACATTGAACAGTAAGAATGCGCCAGATCTGAGAATCAATGACCATTACATGGATATGCTTAACACCTTCAGAGATAGTACCAGGGGGAGAAAAGTAGGCAAGAAGGAGAAAGAAGCAGTTATGTTTATCAAACAAAAAATTGATTCTGCAAAGTGGTTTATCGATGCAATAAAGCAAAGACAAGAGACACTATATAATACCATGTACTCTATCATGCACTTCCAGCAGGCTTATTTCAAGTCTGGAGATGATAGAACACTGAAGCCAATGATTCTAAAGGATATAGCCGAGATTACTGGTCTTGATATATCTACGATATCTAGGGTTGCGAATAGTAAATTCGTTCAAACAGAGTTTGGAACAAAAAGGCTTAAAGACTTTTTCTCTGAGTCTATTACAACACAGGACGGCAAGGAAGTGTCTACTTTAGAAGTCAAAAACATCCTAACAGATATCATCGTAACAGAAGACAAAAGAAAACCAGCTTCTGATGAGAAACTCAAAGAGCTGCTTCAGAATAAAGGCTACAGAATCGCACGTAGAACGGTAGCAAAGTATAGAGAACAATTAAGTATTCCTGTTGCACGACTAAGAAAAGAGTTGTAGTCCAAGGAATCTTTCAAAATATATCTCACGTAATTTTTTCAGAAAAAAGCCTAGTCAGTTTGACTAGGCTTTTTTAATTATTGTTTCTTTGGTTCTATTACGTATTTGAATCGCATATTATCCCTTTCGAGTTATACGCTGTTATCAGCGATACTCGGACTCGTACTTCAACTTATACTTTATTACCTGGTTGCCCATCATATTGACACCAGTGACTTAGGGTACTACTTCCTTGCTTCCACTTTTATTTTTATTCCGGCGGGCATTATGGACTTTGGATTTGTAAGTTCTGTGATTCAGAAAAAAGAGGTTGGTGCAGAAGATTATTCTGCGGTGTTCAGGCTTCACCGTTTGTCCTTGTTGGTATATATTCCCTTCGCTCTAATCCTTGTTTTTTTCTTGAGCAGAATCTATGACAGCCCTAAGCTGTTTGTGTATTTCATCTCTCTTTCTCCCTTCTTATTGGCATGGATCTATGTAAGTGTACAAGCCGCCGCCATCAAGAGAGTACTGAATACTAAGCGATTTGCGCTGATAGAGGTGAGCGGTACGATAATATTGTTTGTGACCAGTAGCGGGTTGCTATATGCGGGCTATGGCGTGATGTCGCTCATCGCTGGGCAACTAGCAAAAGCACTGACCATGGCAGTAGGGTATGCCACATATGAGGGGAGGCAATCGATTTCTGTCGCTGTCTCGAAGGAAGCTAAAGCGTATCATTGGGATTTTGGGAAGTATATCATAGGAGAAAAGGTTGTTGGTATAGGGTTATCCTATATAGATATCTTTCTTGTAAATCACTTCCTTGGACCGCAGGTCTTGGGTGTATATGAGCTCCTTAAGCGTATGATAATGCGTCCGGTAGTGGCCGCCTATATCGCCATAGAGCAAGTTACCTTTCCCTTGCTCTCAAAGGCAGCTGGATTAGCAGACAAATTTTCTGATGCTTTCAAAGGAATAATAAGGTTTAATTATCTCTTCTTTCTGATTCTTCCACTTGTCTTTATTTCAAACTTTTTATTGTCATTCTTACCAGCTCCTTTTCAGCAAGAACAGGACTTGTTCCAATGGCTGATTCTTTTGGCGCTTGCTATAATTATACACAACCCTGTAGATATTGTTTCCTATAGCCTCGGGCGAACGAAGGCATATTACAACTGGGTGTGGAAGTATGGGGTCTTACAGATTATTGTACTAACCCTTGCGGCACAATATGGTATCATTGCCTTAATTCAGGCTACAATTATTTTTAACTTAATAGTATATGTGCTGAGTTATTGGATTTTGAAATTTAAGAAAGCTCATTTATCTCTTGTCACCTGGCTACAACCGGTTATAGTATACGTTGTAGTTACCTGCATGATTATCTTACTATGGTAGCTGATAATTATGTTTCTTTGCTATCAGAAGCAGATGATTTTGTATGAAGATACTTCTAGTCATAACACCATATCTCCCAGCGCAAACGCCTAATACGTTAAGGTGGCTTCCCATAGTCACTCAGCTAGGACGATTAGGTCATGAAGTATCTGTCTTGACGACCAAACGGCATGGGTCCATAGACGAGTCATCAGTAGTCACAGTTTATAGGGCAGGCTATCACACCCTGCAGGACCGCATATATGATTTGGGAAGGAGCCAATCCAGGCGACATGAAGTTGGGAGCGCTGTGCCAAAGGCTGGACTAAGACAAACATTGCTTCAAGGAATGGTAAATAAATTTTGGCGATCTAGATATTGGCCAGATGGCAGCAAATTATTCCTCGAAGCAGGTATAGATAAAGGAAAAACACTTCTGGAGAATAATGATTTCTCTCATATCATATCTGTAGGCCTGCCTTTCACGGCGCATCTTGTAGCACAAGCACTAAAGGAATACAAGCCGGACCTCCATTGGCATATGGATATCCAAGACCCCTTCTGTTATTCCAAAGAATTCAGAGTCAATAATTACGCTAAGTACAAAGACAAGAATGTGGCGGCAGAAGCCAAGGCATTTGAACTAGCAAATAGTATCTCTATCACTAATGAAAGGGCTAAGGAAAAATATTTAGAGTATTTCCCACAGGAAAGTCATAAGCTTAAGGTTATTCCACCTCTGTGGCATGCTGAGGAGACAGAAGTACCTTATGAGATGATTCTATTCTCGCAGAAGATACATCTGGGTTATTTTGGTTCCTTCTATGAAAATGTAAGATCACCACGACCATTTCTTGAATTCCTCTCTTTTCTCCATAGTCAAGATGCGCAGCTTTTGGATAAAGTGCAATTTCACTTTGTAGGGCAGATGGACAGAGTAAGTATGGCGCTGATAGAACAGTTTTCAGAGGTCAGGTCATATATCGTCATTCATGGATTTAAAACAAGAGCAGAGACAATTTCTGCCATGAAACAGGTAGATATTTTATTAAACTTTGGAAATACGACGGACTATCATCTGCCAAGCAAGGTTGTAGATTATTTAGCCATGGCCAAACCTGTGCTCAATTTAGCTACAATACCGGCAGATAGCACTGCCCACTTCTTTTCAGACAAGCAGCTTCCCTTCAAATCGCTCTTACTGACAGAACCGAAATTAGAAGATAATAGACAAGCCTTTTATGACTTTGTGTTCGAACAAAGCGCTCAGCAAGAGATAAAAGATGATATCACCCCCTACGAAGTCGAAGCGATTAGTAAGCAATACCTCTCTCAATTATCTGATTGATCTTAGCGCTCATCTTGCTCTTGGTCTACATTAGGGTCAAACTTATTAACTGTGCCTAGTATGTGATCAGGTGAGTTAGGCCGGGTAGGTTTTGCAGGAAAATAAATAGTATCAGCCAGCCCAAGTTGTAACATATTATGTACGATAGAATCTACCACAGTTTCCGCTTCACTAATGGCTTCTTGTCGACATTCTTTAAGTCTTTGATTTTTATATTCAGCGACTCTTTTGTCACATATTTCTTTTATGAGTATCGCTGAATCTGGCAACTCAGGATTGCAGGCCAGTGCCATGAGAGTAATAATTAATATGTATCCAATTCGCCTCATCTCGCGATCAATTTTTTCATTTCTTCTATGCGCTGCGGAATCATAGAATCTAAGGCATTTTGGTAGTACAATTCTTTATTGACGACACATAGGCTATCCGCCTCCTTGGCAACATCTTTCAAGTGAGCCCTGTAGGTCGAATCTGCTCTGCGCTTACAAGTTCTTTGGTGTTCTAATAATTCGTATTCTCCACATGAAGAGACACCTATACTAATAAGTACGATAAGTAATAAACGAGCTTTTATCATCACACTTACAGATTTTTTCTTTTGAGTTCAAAATTCTCCCCTAAGTAAACTTTCCTTACGGTCTCATTAGCAGCCAATTCTTCTGCTGTTCCCGACATTAAAATTTTACCTTCAAACATAAGGTAGGCCCGCTCTGTTATAGACAGGGTCTCTTGCACGTTATGGTCCGTTATAAGTATCCCGATATCTTTTTGTTTGAGCTTCGCTACTATGCGTTGTATGTCTTCTACCGCTATAGGATCTATCCCAGCAAACGGTTCGTCGAGTAAGATGAATTTAGGTGAGGAGGCCAATGCTCTAGCTATTTCTGTTCGTCTTCTTTCTCCACCAGAGAGAGAGTCCCCTACATTTTTTCTCACCTTGGATAAGCCAAACTCAGTTATCAATTCCTCCAGTCTATCCTTCTGGTCAGATTTGGATATGGGCATCATCTCTAGAATAGCAGCAATATTATCTTCTACAGATAATTTCCTGAATACAGACGCTTCCTGAGGAAGATAGCCTATCCCTTTTCTTGCACGCTTGTACATAGGAAGACCCGTTATTTCTTCCCCATCTATGTATACATGCCCTTCGTCGGGTTGGACAAAACCTACCGTCATATAAAAGCTCGTAGTCTTACCAGCACCATTAGGGCCAAGCAAGCCGACGATTTCGCCTTGATTGACCTCCAGGCTTACATGGTCTACGACTGTCCGAGCGCCATACTTTTTGACTAAATCAGTTGCTTTGAGTTGCATCGAATTCTTCAGTGATATTAATAGTTGCTTCCAGTTCCCAGCCACTTTTCAGCGGCTCTAGTTTGATCTCCACTTTTCTCTCTGACCTCCTTTTTTGGCTAAGACTACTTCCTGTCCATTTGCCATTGCCATCTAAATCCTGCAGAATGTTTACAGTATAATTACCTGGCAGAATATTGGACAAAGTTATTTTTTCTGAAGACATGATGCTTCGTTTATCGATAACCTTCTTATTAGATAAGACTTCCATGACATAGGAGAGACTATCTGTCTTAATAATGTCAAGATGTATTGCGCCAAGGATAGAGGGGTCTAGGACTTCTAACTTGACCTCTGCGGAATCCTGAAAGTACTGACCATACCAGTCTTTTACCATACCAGAATCAATTTTCATTATATATTCTGAGTCTGTGCTAAGGCTGTCTATTAGAATCCTCATCATTTTTCTATCTATACTTAGGTCTATAACCTCATATACTCGGTTACTGTCTTGTACGGAGATGGCATTCTGATAGGCTGAATCACTGGCTAGCGGTTTATTCCATTCTAGAATAACAGTGTCTCTAGGTAATATCTCTAGATTATCAGTAAGAAGCGTTAATGGCCTTTTACTGATATTCTTTTTCCCTCTTCTAACTTTTACAGTATCTAGGACGTCCTCATAGCTCAGTTCTAGCAATAAGGAATCCGCTTCAAAATACTGATGCCAATGAAAAATCGTGTCCTTTCCTATTTCAGTATAAGCGTCTAAGGTGTCACCTATAATCTTGACAATTAAATTTTCAGGTAAAGGATTATAGACGAGTTTGACTAGGCCTCTTTGCGTTTCTCTTGCTTCTATAAACAGGGGTTCGTCTTGTTCGTCAAACATTTCCAAACTGACATTTGGAAAAGAATCCACATCTGTGGCAAGTATAATAAGACTATCCAGATAAGCGACCTCTTCATTTTTCTGGTCATAGGTGTAGCTGACATTCTGATCATTTAGGGCAAATATTTGAAAGCTATCTTTTCTGATATTGTTGAGCGCAAAATTACCCTCCTTGTCCGTTCTGGTAATATATGTAGGCCTTAGTGTGGTCAGTACGGTGTCACTCAGGTTATCGTATAGCATGACAAGTATGTCTGACCGTTTTTTGCCATCTAATTCATTGACGACATTGCCACTTATAGAACACTCGTCTAGTTTAGCACCAGTAGAAAACAAAAAGGTATAATTTTCCAGCTTATTTCCTTCGGTGAGATCTCTAATGGATTCACCCATATTTATCTGATAGGTTGTGTTTTCTTTGAGTACTTCATCTTCATGAAATTCCATGATAACTCTTTTGCCTCTATCGGATACCTGTAGCGGATAATTAAGCGGCGGGGATATGAAGATTTCTTTGACAGGATTATTGACTTGTACCCATTCATTGAATTCAAGAACAACTTTTCTATCGCTAAAAAAAGTCTGTCTGTTTGGTGTGGTTTCACCACCAGTCACAACAAGAGGGGGGTCCTCATCTTTTGGTCCCCCTTTTGGTCTTTCTATTACGGCACAAGCACTAATCGCGAGGATTATTAACAGGCATAGCGCTATGATATAGGAGGACACATTCATTATTCTGACTATTAATATTGAGGGCTCTTCTTTGCTCTTGGGTGAAAGTTAAGAATCGTTTCTCTAAGATAACTCGTATCTATATGTGTATAAATTTCTGTAGTTGTTATGGATTCATGACCAAGCATATCCTGCACAGCCCTTAGATCTGCACCTCCTTCTACCAAGTGAGTAGCAAAGGAATGGCGAAAAGTGTGCGGGCTTACTTTCTTTTGTATGCCTGTTAGCGCTACTAAGTCTTTTATAATATTAAATACCATTACTCGAGACAGTGATTTGCCACGTCTGTTTAAGTACATAAAATCTTCCTGCCCTGGCTTTATATTTATCTCGGTACGGTAGTGCGACATATAGTATAAATTCTGAGTAATGGCCTCTGCACCCATAGGGACTATTCGTTCTTTGTTTCCTTTACCTACCACTTTGATAAATTCCTGTTCTGGAAAAAAATTAGATAACTTCAAGGTTACCAATTCAGATACTCTTAAACCACAAGCATATAACGTTTCTAGCATAGCTCGATTACGATGCCCTTGTGGGCTAGACAAATCTATGGCTGATAGTAACATAGAAACTTCTTCATATGATAAGACCTCTGGAATTTTTCTCCCCAGCTTTGGACCTTCTATAAGACCACTGGGATTCTGACTTATCAGATTCTCTACTAACAGATACTTATAGAATGCTTTTATGCCCGACAATATGCGGGCTTGTGACCTCGGACCTAAGCCTAAATCATGAATATAGGCTAGAAAGTGGGATATATCTTCTGAAAGGAGATGAAGTGGTCCTTTTTCATCAGTAGAGAGGGAGAAAAAGTGACCCAATTTCTTAATGTCCGAGATGTAAGCATCTACTGAGTTCTGAGAAAGGCCTCTCTCTAATAACAAATATGCTCCAAATCCTTTTATAGCCGATCGCCAATCCATAGGATAAAGGTAAGGGAAAACAGAGTATACGGCTTGATAGGATTGCTTTCATGATTACCATATAAGATAGTCGAGGTTTGCAACCTCGACCTATAACAAGCCCCCAAAACCATATTCCATATACCCTAAACCTTATACCCCCT
>CAZIMH010000100.1:0-9451 GCA_964540155.1 uncultured Saprospiraceae bacterium | reverse complement strand
TGAGATCAATTTGCATTTAACGAGATGATTCAGTAATATGAATATGAAGATTTATTATTTGCAGAAGTGGCTACCGGCGTATGTCTATCTGTAGTCCATATAGATAATCCAGTAAGGCATATGGAGTTACAAAATGCAGAAACTTTTTTGTCCAAAACAACTGTCGCTGTCCGAAATTTAATCCAGCTAAATAAGCAAGGCTATATGCTGAATTCTAAATTAGAAAACACGATGCGATGGATAAAACGTCTAGGTATAGGTGGCGTATATAAATGGTTCTACAGACAAAATGCCAAAAGCATAGAATCTAATTTGAAATCAGAAAATCCTTCACTGACCAAGCTTGACCTATTCAAGCTCTATGCATATTTAGAAAATCAATAAACGGGAAGGCGACTAGGTCACCTTCATAGTCCATTTTTGTGTATCCTCGTATCGGCCACTTCTGATGCCGTTGATACGGTCCTTCAGCATAGGAGATACTTTGTATGTAGATAAGTCAAAGTGATGCTTAGAACCTTCATACCCTATCGTCTCTACGTTAGCTACTACCGCTGCCGTCCCACTACCGAAAACTTCTGTAAGGCTTCCATCCTGTGCTCCAGAGAGCACTTCATCTATTGATATTTTTCTTGTTTCAATCTCGTAACCCTCACCTTTCAATATTTCCAGCAAGGTGTTTCTTGTTATTCCTCTTAGTATAGCCCCGTCAGTACTTGGCGTCACCACTTTATTGCCAAAGACGAAGAAGATATTCATCGTCCCTACTTCCTGTATGTACTTGAACTCTTTAGCGTCTAACCACATGATCTGATCATACCCTTGTTCTTTGGCTTTCTTAGTTGGGAGTAATGATCCAGCATAGTTTCCAGCAGCTTTGGCCTCGCCAGTACCACCGATTGCTGCTCTTATATATTCCGTGTCCGCTTTCAGTTTAAGTGGTTTGCTGTAATAAGGTCCCACTGGACAGCAGAATATTGTAAATCTATATGTCTGAGAAATTTGAACCCCGATGAACTCATCCATGGCGATCATGTATGGTCGTATATATAAAGCGCTACCCTCTTTATTAGGAATCCAATTTTTTTCAAGCTTAACTAATTCATATAGGCCTTCCATAAATGCTTCCTTAGGAAACGCAGGCATAGCCATTCTTTCTGCAGATAAATTAATCCGATCACTGTGCATTTCAGGTCTGAATAGCATTGGCGTACCATCTATGTGTTTGGTCGCTTTCATGCCTTCGAAAATAGCTTGACCATAATGCCAGGCGATGTTAGCGGGATGTATACTAAAATTGCCAAAAGGCTCTATGCGCATATCCTGCCATTTTCCATCCTTGTAATCTGCGATATATATGTGGTCTGTAAAAACCTTACCAAATGAGAGATTGTCAAAGTCTACAGAATTGATTTTTGATTCTGCAACCTTGTTCATTTTTAATGACGTCGTCAGCATGCTTTTTGAGTTTGACTTACCAGTATAGTGGCTTAGTACCACTATTACATGATATTAAAACAACAGGAAAATACCTATGTTTAAAAATCACAACAAAAGTACATGATATTTATAATATTCTTTCTTTAGTTGTAATTTAGATATTAATAAAAATTAAATTTCGAAATCACCTATAATAAGTCCTATTTATTTTGGAAACACCCAGTTTTGATATAGATCTATTTAATATCCCAAAGGACAATCTAGACTTTGAAACAGATAGAAGTCTTTCAGATTACCTTATAATTCTTTACAAGGATGATTATGAGATGCATCAGGGTTTGATAGAAAAGATATTTTCTGCTGTCAAATTGGATTTGAATCAATATGCTGGCTTGGTCATTTTGGAAAGAGGGGAGGAGATAAATGTGTCCAGGCACACCTCAGACAATACGAAATTTGTTATTGCTTTTGGTATAGCGCCTATCAAGATAGGACTTAATGGACGCTTCACTGGATATACTATTTATCCTACAGAATCTTTTTCACTTTTACTTAGCCATTCCTTAGCCCAACTCTCAGAGAACAAAGAGAAGAAGAAGGCTTTGTGGGGTAGCCTACAGAAAGCTTTTGTCGCTCAGCAATCTTGATATGACAACACCACAGCCTTCACTCATCTTCGCCACGCATAATGCGCATAAGTTGGAAGAAGTATCCGCCATGTTATCTGATACTGGGACCAATCTGCTCGGTCTTAGAGATATAAATTTTAATGAAGAGATACACGAAACGGGTGATACCCTGAGAGATAATGCCAGCATCAAGTCTCAGACTATTCATGAGGCTACGGGTCAATCGGTTTTTTCTGATGATTCAGGATTAGAGGTGCTGGCACTCGGTATGGATCCTGGTGTGCTCACGGCACGCTATGCAGGCGCTGGTAGAGATAATATGGCAAATATGGAAAAATTGCTTTCTGAGCTGTCGTCGCATTCAGATCGGACGGCGAGATTCAGAACGGTGATTTCCTTGATATGGGCTGGAGAGGAACATTTCTTTGAAGGTATAGTCAATGGTCGCATAGCTATGAAGCAAGAAGGTGAGAAAGGCTTCGGATATGATCCTATCTTTATTCCTTATGGCTATGATCGGACTTTCGCACAACTCCCAAGTGATGTGAAGAATGGCATGAGTCACAGATATCGTGCTATATGCCAAATGCAAAGATTTCTACTTACAAAGCTGTAATCTCAAATAGATAGTAGGGTAGGAAATATAAAACAGGCAATCCTTGGTCGAGAATTGCCTGATAGGTCTAAAGTAATTTTATGAGAAACTAGACTCGCTTAAAAGTTAGTCACCTAAAGCAAGTATATCTTTTTATTAATAGACTGTCAATTTAGAAGAGTACATTTTCCTGTCTCCTTCTATATCGAAGACAAATTTGTAGTCGCCAGATTCGAATAAGCTTTTACCTATGCTTACTCTATCAGATCCGATAGGAAGAAGATATATCATATCTCCTAGACCACTATAGATTCTTATCTGGTTCGTCTTTTGACGAGTCAAGAATTGTATTTCTTCTAATGACTCTTCATATTCTGCTTTGAGGAAGAATTTGAAATCTTCATCACTATCTACATTAATCTTTAGCGTGGAAGTATCTACTATCGTAAAGTTCTCCCCCAAGTCAGTACCAGTTGGTACTGTGTAAGAAAATCCAGCTAACAACAAAGTAATGCACACTGCCCATATACTTATTGTTTTTCCCATTTTAAATGATTTTTCTTATTAATTACATATAACATTTTTCGTTAATGCAAATATTAAGCCAACAAGGGTATAAATCAAATAAAATTGTAATGTTTATGAAAAGAGTGGGAGTTAAATAACTGATAAAGAGGACATTATCTATTAAGTGAAAGATGGAGTTGTTTTATAAAGTGTACATAAAAAAGGTGCTGATAAGTATAATTATCAGCACCTCTATTACTTTAGACATACCTAAAGCGCTTACAAACAACCAATCTTATTCGCTTGATTCAGCTGTTTCTTTCTTGTCTACTTTACCCTTAATAGTCACATAGCTATTAACAGGGTCAGTGTTTGCAGTAATCGTTACTCTCTTAGATTGTACTTGACCACCAACTTTACCTTTGTTCTTAGTATCGAACTGAACTTTGATTTCAGAAGACTCACCTGGTGCAATTGGCTCTCTTGGCCAAGATGGCACTGTACATCCACAAGTCGCTTTAGCGTTAGAGATGATAAGTGGCTCATCACCTGTGTTTTTGAATTTGTATACGTGAGTTACTTTCTCTCCTTCCATCACGGTACCAAAATCGAACTCTGTCTCTTCGAACTCTACTGTAGTTACCGGACCTACTGGTACATCTGGCGCAGCAGCTGCAGGGTTAGCAATCGGTGTAACTTCATTTTTTGCAGGCGCAGAACTAGGAACTGGCGCAGAAGGCGCTACTTCAGCTGTAGAGCCTGAATCTGTTTTACATCCTACCATAAGTATTAGAGAGAATGCAAGGAAAACCAAGATTTTATTCATTTTACTAGATAATTTTTTTAATTAAAACTTCACACAAATATATTCCATATTATGAGTTGTGTAAAGCCCTGATTATAAAGACTTAAGTCATTAACAAGCGATTAACAAACCAATTGAGGGCTATTTGTATTTCATCCTCTCTTCTCATGTTGTTCTGTCATCCATTCCTGAAACTCCTCTATATCCATGGTATTAAGGCACTGATGATTCAATAAACCGCCTTTTCTAGCAGAAGCAACGCCATAACTCATATCTGCAATTCCCTCTACACTATGCGCATCAGGGTTAATGGATATGAGGACACCTTTGTCCGTAGCCTGACGAATCCATCTCCAATCCATATCCAATCTGCTAGGATTTGCATTCAGCTCTATCGCCACATTGTTGGCAGCACAGGCATCTATAATCTTATCATAATCTATAGGGTATCCCTCTCTGCTGAGCAGTAATCTACCCGTAGGATGGCCAAGTATGGAAGTATATGGATTTTCTATGGCGGTGATTAGGCGCTTGGTGGCTTTAGCTTTATCCATTTTTAGATTAGAATGAACAGAGGCGACGACTATATCTAGATAACCCAAAATTTCGTCAGAGTAGTCGAGACGGCCATCTGATAATATATCAGACTCTATACCAGAGAAAAATGAAATCTCATCAAATTCCTGATCCAAATCTCTTATAGCATCTAATTGGTGTATTAATCGTTCCTCCTGAAGGCCATTAGCATAGAAGGCACTTTTGCTATGGTCTGTCATTACCAGATATTCATAACCTTTCTCTGCACAGGCCTCTAGCATTTCTTCTAACGTATTCACCCCATCACTATAAGTACTATGATTATGTATACACCCTCTTATCTGCTCCTCTGATATGATGTCTTGGTAGTTGCCATACGCAGACATGTTCTGAATATTTTCTTTTTCTCTGAATTCTGGGATGTAATAGGGTAGGTTGTTTTCGGTGAACACAGACATCTTATCAGTATAGACTCCCGGCTTTGGTTGAGGCTGAAGGGCATTCCAAAAGGCTTCGTCTGAACTTAGTCTCTCTACTTCGAAGTGATACTCATCGGTCTTGCAATAGTAAATGTGTAAGGGCAATGCATGCAAAAACCAGTTGGCCTCTGTCAGGATGGTGCCCTCTTCATTCTCTAAAAATTTATCTAAAGCCTTTTTATCCGCGGTGGTCAGTATGTCTATCTGGCCAATGATATTAGATTTTCTAGCTAGCGCTCCTACATAGTCCACTTGGGTATCACCTAATTCAGCTTTTATTCTTTGCAAAAACTCATTGACCAGAATAAGGGCATTCGCATAATGTAGCTTGCCTCGAGAATCTACATGATAATTGAGTTGATTCTTCAGGTTCTCTTGTGTCTTAGCACCAAAACCCTTGACATCCACCAATCGGTTTTCATTGATCGCATATAATAACTCACCGACAGACTCTATACCAAGAGATTCCCAGATGACTTTTACTTTTTTAGGCCCTAATCCTTTTATGGTTAGGATCTCTTGGATGCCAAGAGGTGTCTTGTCTTTGTACTGCTCCATTGCCTGTATTTCTCCAGTATCTAGGAGTTCACGAATCTTGACAGAAATGGCTTTACCTATGCCTGGTATATTATAGATGGCATCGATTTCCATATCTGAGATTGGTTCTGGCCACTTTCTGATAGCGAGATACGCATTGGTGTAGGCTCTGGTCTTAAATGAGTTTTCACCATATAATTCCATTAGTTTACCTAGGAAATTGATCTGTTTGGCTATTTCTTTATTTGTCAATACGCTATTTTTTTCACAAATCTGTGTAAAAACCTTAATTTTTTATACAAACATCAGCTACATTCATTTATTTTCGCATTATAAAAAATCGTAATATGAAATCTACAATATTTGTTTTTGCGCTAGCGATGCTTATCGCTTGCGGAAATTCTGGCACTTCAAGTGGCCCTTTGGCAAATCTTGATGGGTTCGAAAAAATTGATGCAGGCAACGGTACCAAGCAAGTCATCAAAAAAGATGGAGATGGTAATCTTCTTGAATCAGGCTTCACCTACAATGGCAGTAAGACTGGTGCATGGTTAACCTACTTTACAGGTAAAGATGCCGGTCGAATGAAGACAATGGCTTCTTACACTAGTGGTATATTGAACGGACCTTATTTTGAATTTAATAACAGAGGTCAGATTGAATCCGAGAGTAATTACGTGGATAATAAGTATCACGGAAAAGTGATATCCTACAAATTTGGAAGACCGCTTATAGTAAAAACGTATTCTAGAGGTGAGCTCAATGGCTTGTCTACAGATTATTACTCTGATGGTGTGGTTCAGAAAGAAACCAACTTCAAAAACGGCAAGCAAGATGGCAGTATGAAGTGGTATAATGAAGATGGTAAGATGACGATGCAATATGAGTACAAGAACGGCGAGAAAGTAAGTGGAGGGATTATAAACGAGTAATCTCAGCTTCATATAAGAAATATAAGGGCTGGCTTCTAACGAGGTCAGCCTTTTTTGAAGTTCAGTCAGGAGGTTTGTTTGATGTTGTTGCTCCTGGTTAACTAAAATTCATAAGCGGTTATGTAATCTCCAAAGCTAAAGATTAAGACATAATAAGGGCTGTTTCCTCTATGGGAACAGCCTTTTTTCATTCTACATAAGCCACATTTGATTGTTCTTTTATAGTATAAATTAGATATATATAGTTAACTCATTATCATATAGATAGGGTACATATTATAAATATTTATATATTTGAAGTAAATCCGAATCTTATGATGTCCTCATTAGCCCAACTTGTTGCACCCCACCACTTACTAGCAGACAATATACCTAGCCAATTAATTGGTTTTGATTACAGAGAGCACTGTCTCCAATCTGTTTTCTGGAACGTCTACAGGAATCTGGAACAAGGGAAACGAACTGTCCTTGTTTGTGATAATGAGAAGGATCTACAGTATATTTTCTATCTGCTTTCCACTTACAATGTTCATCAGTTATCATTGCTTATTCATAATAATAGCAAGGTCAGTGAATCCCTGTTAGAAAAATTCGAACAAGAAGCCAATCGCAAATTAGCCAGAAATCAGAGAAGAGAAACGACCTTATATGATCAACTTATAAGTCTTAGAAATAGGACAGCACAAAATGTCAAAAACCTTAGTGAAGCTATAATCGGCAATAAGTCGGTACTCGACTTACAAGATCTTACACTTTCTGCTAAGCAGTATCAAGATGGTTTTATCTCTCAAAGTCTTTTTGATGCAATTTCTGGAAGTGATGTGCAAAGGAAAACTGCAATCTATGATCAGGCACAGAAATTATATAAATCTAAGTTTCAGTTTCTAGATAGAGAAGTACCTATCAATAAGGAAACATTGAATAATGAAGATAGGTCAGCTATCCTGACGACGATTAATGAATTAATATCTCAGGCAGAGTTGCTTGAAAATAAAAGCAGCATTGTAGAATCGGCGATAAGACAGGAGGTAGAACTTCTGCACACGAATAGTTTGTCTCAGGTAAAAGATGAGGTCATGAACCTCCAGACTTTACTCAAACAATCAAAACCTTATAATGAGACAGATTTAGCCAAACTACTTTTTCAAGAGCAAACGTTATTTAAAAAATTAGATATTGGATCAGAGGCACCGACAACGGAGGCAGAATTGGAACAAGGACTGGCAAGAATAAAATATGCACTGGAGAATAGATATGCCTCACATTATAGAATGATTCACCAAGAGACTGAGACCAAGTTGGCTATGCTTACGCCAGCAAGTTCTAGTAGCATGGATATCATGTCCATCCTAGATGGCGTCAATGAGTTAATGACCAAGGTCAAACAATATGATATTCTGAAAGATTTCAAAGTCAGAAAGAGTACCGCATTCAAATTTCAAAGAGACAATCTTATAAGGCTTAAAGACCAATTGGAAGGGGCCAGATTTTTTATAGAGGCCAACCAAGATTATTGGGAGTGGTTGGATTTTCAAACTTCATTGAGTGATGTAGATAGATCAGTTGTTTCTGAACTCAAAAATCAAACAGGATTTTGGGGGGATGCTTTTCAGCGACAGTACCTTGGGTATGTAGTGAATCAGAAGAAGGTAGAAATGGAATCTGTCACTGAACTTACACAACCACTTGGCGAGGCATTAGCAGCTTATGCCAATAATCATCATCAAGACATCTTCCATCTCTGGGATGAGCAGAAGAGTACGATAAAGCCAGTCTCTGATGACTGGAAATTCTTTTTAGATGAGAATGCGATCAGTTTGCTAGACCGATACCCTGTTCTAGTGGTTAGTTCTGATTTTTATCAATCCTATGGTGCCCGTCTGGTGAACGCAACAGATATTTTCTATTTTGTAGATTACCTGCCTAAGGAAATCTACGAACATGATACATCTAACGTGAGTTTTGGATTTAGCAATAACTACAAAGAAGCACTCCGACATTCATCTGCTGATAATAACTCTTTTGCTGTATCTACTAATACAGATTCCTCTTATTTGGTCACAAAGAGATTAGAGAATATGCCATTAGCTAATAGAAATATTGCGGCTAATTATCTAGGTAAGAAGATGAGAAGATTGGCGCCAAAGTATAAGATATACCAATTAAGACATCATGCTATTATCTCCTTTTGGTCAGATAAATGGAATACACAATTGCTAGAGCAAATGGCTGAGCAGGGTATCAAAGAAATATTCTCAGATGATGATGCTATTAATCTTATTCCTGCGACACTAGCAGACGCGGACAGGTCAGTTCACATATTGCTCGAAGATAATTTATTTGCAAGAGAATCAGAGAACACTGTCATCCAGCAACATATATTATTGGACGAATTACAGACGGCAGGCATGACTATTAAGTCCTTGGATAATTATAAGTGGATGACAGCTGGTGAAAGTAAATTCCAGAAAATTGTATCTGATATAATTCAGTTAGAAGAGACAACGCAATTGCAGACGGTCTAGTGTGGGCATACTCTTAGACCTCAATCTTACTAAGTATAATGACCGACTGAAATTTTCTCAGACAGATGGTCAGCACACTATCTGGGACCCAGTTCGTAAAGCCTACTATAAGATTGCTCCCGAAGAAATAGTCAGACAATCCTGGCTGTTGTATTTACACCATGATTATAAGCAAAGCTATGCCTCCATGTCCGTGGAGAAGCAACTCATTGTTAGTGGACTTAAAAGAAGATTTGATCTTGTCCTCTATAAGAAGTCTCAGCCATTTATTCTTTTTGAATTCAAAGCGCCAGAACAATCACTTACCTCCGACGTCGGTCTACAAGTGGCACAGTACAATCAAGTCCTAAAGGTGCCCTATATCGTTATTAGTAATGGAATAAGTTCTTATTGCTTTCATGTAGATGCAGAGAAGAAAGAGGTAGAAGCAGTAGAAGCGTTGCCGTTGTAGTTTTGTTTGTATTA
>CAZIMH010000099.1:7795-9490 GCA_964540155.1 uncultured Saprospiraceae bacterium | reverse complement strand
TAACATATTATGATATTTTTTATATATAAAATAATTTAATATGTATATTCGCCCACTAATAGTATTGGTAGAGTAAGGTCACCAAATTAAAACTACCACCATGACTCAATTATCTAAGTCCAAAACAATAGCCTTATGGCTAATTTGGGCGGTCATCTTAGTCATTTTTAAGTCTCCTTTGACTGGTCAGAGCAGTGAAGGCTGTTTTATTACCATAGATGGAAGAGAAGAACCGCTATCCGTTACAGGAATACCATCCACGGTATCCCTAGCTTCGCCTAATGCGGCAATGTTTACAGCTGTAGGAGAGATATCAGGTTTGGATAATAAATCAGCCTCAGTCATCCTTCCTGCGCGAAGGACCTCAGCAGCTATATATCTAAGTGACTTTGATCTTCAGGTTCCTGATGACGTTACCGTCTTAGGATTAGAAGTCATAGTTACAGGAGAAGCATCTGAGCCTGGCGTGATCAGCGATAGCCGAATCGCCTTAGCTACTGGCCCAAACAACATTCTTGGCGATAACATGGCAAATCGGACAGGGTCTCAAAGTCCTTGGGATGAATCTCCACGATGGAATTATGGTGGGAGCATCAATCAATGGGGTACTTCGCTCAGCTCAGCTTTAGTAACACAATCCAATTTTGGGGTAATACTACAGATAAGAAACACAAGTGACGAAGAAGTAGTGGCTTCTATAGATCAGTTGGCTATCAGAGTACATTATCAGGCAGCACTAGAAATTTGTGGCCACCCTTGTGTATCTCTGCAGTCTCTTCCCGAAGATGATGTGGTGAGCTACGTCTGGGAAGTGGATAATACCTTAGTCTGGTCACCTTCTAATGAGTTAGATCATGTCGTCAATATTTTTGCCGAACAATCACCCTTAGGGACCTATGAAATCTGTCTCACTAAAACTTACGTAGATGGTAATAGTGATCGATGCTGTCGACCACTTAATTATACAAGTTGCGAGACAGGGTCTATAGGCGATAGGATTTGGCAGGACCTGAATGGAAATGGATTACAAGATTCAGGAGAACCGGGCTTGGACAATTATCAGGTTTTCTTGCATTCGGCTTCAGGCACATTATTAGAATCTACTAGGTCTGTTAATGGCCAATATAGATTCGATAATCTGGAAGGAGGTACCTATTATGTAAGGGTAGATCCTTTAGATAGAATTACTTCTCCTCACATCCCTAATAATGACAGTAATAATTCTGATATAGAGAACATATATTTCTTTGGTTCTACAGCTGTAATTACATTAGAACCAGGACAGAATATCACCGATATAGATTTAGGTTTGACCAGTCAGTCTGGTATTTGTGGAACGATATGGAGAGACCGAGATGGAGATGGACAGACAGATGCTAGTATGGAAATTATCCCGAATCTGACGGTTAATCTTTTTGATGATAATAATAATCTGATTTCTACCACAAGTTCAAATACTGAGGGTAGATACTGTTTTGACAATATAGGCGCAGGAGAATATGAGATAGAGTATGTGTTACCTGATGGATTGGGTGTCAGTAGTTTTGGTGCTAATGAAGTGGATCTAATTACTGGAAGAGTAACGGTTGTTCTGGATAATGGAGAGTTTAGCGAAGACAATAATCTTTTTGCATTTATATATTCAAGCATAGGCGATGAAGTATGGGAAGATGCGGACGGCGATGGACTAAGAGG
>CAZIMH010000099.1:0-7695 GCA_964540155.1 uncultured Saprospiraceae bacterium | reverse complement strand
TTGTATATCACTAATGGATGACACTGCGATGACGGACATAGATGCCGGCTTTATTACTGCGTCTGGAAGTATAGGAGATTTAGTATGGTTAGATGAAAATGCAAACGAGGTACAGGACCTTGGAGAGCCTGGGGTGGCCGGTGTCAGAGTGAGCTTGGAGAATTGTCAAGGTCAAGAGGTCAGTTTTCAAGAGACAGATATAAATGGGTCATATCTCTTTACAGGTATACCTGCCGGTCAATATGTCTTATGTGTTCAGAATACAGATCCAGAAAGAATGCTAACCAGCAATTTGTTGGGCTCTAATGGATGCACCAGTTGCTTTACTCATGCAGCAGGGGTCGATTTATTGACCATGGATTTTGCCACGCAGTCAGTACAGTTGTCTGGTGATCTGTGTGGAAGTGTATGGGAAGACGTGAATGGGAATAATAGACTAGATGTTAATCAAGATAGACGGCTTTCTACAGCTGTAAATGTATTTAATTGCAATGGTCAGCTTGTAGGGACAATCGGTGCGGGAGATGACTGTCTAGAGAACTTGCCACTAGGTGAATATTATATAGAGACAGATATACCTCCGGGTTTTGAACAAGTAACTTTTGGTAATGGTATAAGCCCTAATGGCAGAGGTACTTCTGCATGTTTCTCCTTAGGAACGCAAGATGTTTCTATAGAATTAGGAATTATAGAGGCGGAGGATGAACCAGAATTTTCATCCATAAGCGTGCAAGCCATCGAAGATATCAATGAGAATGGAAGACTTGATGGCATAGAGTCAGGTATCTCTGGCATTAGAGTGGTATTAATAGATTGTAATGGTCTTGCTGTAGATGAAGCCATCGCCGATAATGAAGGAATTGCCTTATTTACTAATGTCCTACAGGGTGAATATTTTATCGAGATAGAAATACTGCCAGGTACTTCATTTTTTAGTGGAGGAGATATATCGGGGCAGAATGGTCCAGGGACAACAGATTGCTTTGAACTGGAAGAAGATCAGTTAGACATAACCGCCGCATACATTAGTCAGTTTGCAGCCCAGTCTAATATCTCAGGTCAAGTATGGTTGGATTTGAATGGCAATGGCATTTTTGATCCTATCGAGTCAGGTATGGGCCAGGTTGCTGTGAGATTATATGACGTCGATTTCTCTATTCTTGAAATTAGATTTACCGATGCTGATGGTACATATGAATTTGATGATATAGCAGAAGGTGATTATATCTTGCAGTTTGTACGACCACCACTATATGATTATACAGACTTTCAAGTTACGACCAATCCAGCATTTGGATCAGATGTCATAGATCCTATCTTAGGCATGACAGAAATAATAAGACTAGGTCAGGGTCAGAATGTAGGTGATATTGATGCAGGATTAGTACCTGTTGTCACAGAGGATGCCCTAATTACAGGAACTATATGGCAGGATGAAAATGCGAACAGTGTTTTAGATTTATCTGAAGCGCGGTTTGCTAATATGCAAGTCCTATTATTTGAAGGTAATGGGACGTATCACTCTGCTACCTTTACCAATGACAATGGCGTTTATTTATTTCCACAATTACCTGCAGGTGAATATTTTGTGCAGTTTGAATTGCCAGACGGATTTGTATATGTGGATTCTAAAGTAGACGGATTTTCTGATTTAGATTCAGAAGTTATTGATTTTGCCACTGGTCATACTTTGGTTTTTGATATAGGTGCAGATGAGATGGTAGGAGGCGTCAATGCTGGTCTTAAAATAGCAGATGATAATGATGCTGCCATTTTTGGAAGACTATGGATAGACACCAATACGAATAATGAAATAGATAATGATGAGCCTGGTTACAGAGATTTGTTGGTGTCATTATTTGATATTAATAATAATCTCGTATCTCAAACCATGTCTTCTGAAGATGGGTTTTATGACTTTTCTCAGTTGGCCTCAGGAGACTATTATGTTCAAGTGAACTTGACTAACGGATATGAGTTTGTTGTAGCAGGACAGAATGCTGGTGGGTCACAGATTGAGAATGCAGCACAGGGTCGCACCTTCACCTATAGATTAGATCAAGGACAATCTCAGAGCGGTGTAAACATTGGATTTATCCCAGTGGAAGAACAAAGAATTGCCATTGGTGGTAAGGTATGGATAGATGCTAATGTGTCTAATACTTTAGATCAAGGTGAAGCAGGATTTGTAAGTATGGATGTGCTTCTCTATGATGCTAATGATAATTTTATAGATATATCTACCACCGATAATCTAGGAGAATATTTATTTCCTAGTATTCCAGAAGGTCAGTACTATATTGACTTTGAATTGCCAAACGGATTTGACTATGTGCAGCCGCTCGTAGACGGCAACTCAGACATAGATTCGAAGGTGGTTAATGCCACTGATGGAACAACCGCACTTATAACGTTGACGCTTGGTGATAAGTTAGAAAACATACATGCAGGTATTAGAAGGACACAAGAATTACCTATACAACTTTCAGGAAGGGTATGGACAGATGAGGTTGCTAATAATTTGATAGATGGTAATGAGTCTGGAGTTGCACAGTCGATGGTTTTGCTATTTGACGAACAGATGCAATATCATTCAGCCACTTTTACTGATGACGAAGGCTATTACAGTTTTCCACAAATTAGAGCTGGAGGTTATTTTGTTTCCTTCTCACTACCAGAGGGATTTGAGTTTGCTGATGCAAAAGCAGGAGGCAACTCTGACATTGACTCTGAAGTAGTAGATATAATTAATGGTAGAACAGAACTTATAATTACTAGTCCAGGTGAGCATACCAGATTTATCAATGCAGGATTTCGTTCAGCAGAGGAAGAAGCTGGAAGTATTTCTGGACGTATGTGGATAGATACAAATGGTAATAATCTAAATGATGCCTTTGAGGCAGGCCAGCAAGATTTTATAGTACTATTATTTGATGCAGCTGGCAATTATGATAGTGCAACGTTTACAGATGATGACGGCCAATATGCCTTCCCGAATATAAGACCAGGAGATTATATTGTGGAGTTTGATTTACCAATGGATTTCAGCTTCGTAGATACGCCTAGTCCATTCGCGATTATGGATGGGTCCCATGTGACTGATTTGGTCACAGGACGTACAGAATCATTTACAGTAAACAGTGGTGAAGAGGTTCCTAATATCAATGCAGGTATTAGAGATAATAATCCAATTGATCCTAACGGTGCTATCCAAGGTCGAGTGTGGATAGATGCTAATGGGAATGATATAGAGGACAGTGATGAAGAAGGCTTTGAAGGCTTGTCAGTATTTCTATTGAATGGTGACCAAATTTTCATAGAAGCTACACGAACTGATAATGAAGGCAATTATATCTTTTCTGATCTACCAGAAGGGGACTATATATTAGAATTCCCATTGGCTGGCGGATATGAATATGTGTCTTTTGCAATAGGGTCAGATGACTCTCAAGATTCTGATGTAAGTGATTTGAGTTCAGGACGTACCGATATACTTGAGTTGCAAGCAGGAGAAAATAAGACGGATATTGATTTAGGTCTCCGATTATCACAGACTTTTCCAAGCTCTATATCTGGAAGGGTATGGACAGATCGAAATTATAATGACATCGAGGATGCAGGTGAAGAAGGATTCGCGAGGGTAACGATATTTTTATTCGATGAGGATTTGGAAGAAATAGATAGAAGGGTATCTCCAGAAAGTGGCGAGTATGAATTTAATAATCTCACACCTGGTAATTATATCATAGGTTTCTCTTTGCCTGGTGATCATGACTTTGTGCATTTTGCTCCAGGAACTGACCCAGAGACAAATTCTGATATTATAGAAAATAATGCAGGTCGTACAGAGATTATCACGCTTGGAAGTGGTGAGGATGTAGAGGACATAGATGCAGGAGTTCGGTTTTTAGAAGAATTTCTTTCAGGCATTGATGGAAGGGTATGGGAAGATCGAAATTACAATGATATCGAGGATCCAAATGAACCCGGCTTTGCAAGAGTAACTGTCTTCTTGTTCGATGAGGAATTAGAAGTATTAGAGACCAGAGTATCTGATGCAGAAGGTTTGTATTCGTTTACTGACTTATATCCAGACAATTATGTCATTGGATTCTCTTTGCCTGGAGATCATGATTTCGTACATTTTGCACCGGGCACAAACCCAGAAACTAATTCTGATATTATAGAGAATAATGCTGGCCGAACGAATCTCTTCACGCTTAATCCAATGGAGCAGTTGTCTGATATAGATGCCGGCGTGAGATTTAGAGAAGAATTTTTATCAGGCATTAATGGAAGAGTGTGGGTGGATGTTAATAGAGACGATGAAGAGAATGTAGACGAACCAGGCTTCCCTAGAGTCACAGTCTTTTTGTTTAATGAAGAATTAGATGAGCTGGATACCAGAGTCTCAGATGCTGATGGATTGTATGTTTTCGAGGATGTATACCCTGATGACTACATCATAGGTTTTTCTTTGCCACCAGATCATGATTTCGTACACTTTTCGCCAAACTCTAATCCAGCGACCAATTCAGATATCTTGATAGACAATGCGGGAAGAACGGATATTTTCACGCTGGCACCCATGACTACCATAGGGGATATAGATGCTGGTGTCAGGTTCTTGGATGAATTCTTATCTGAGATTAACGGTAGAGTATGGGTGGATGAAAATAGGGATGATATAGAGAATGCCAATGAACTAGGTTTTGAAGGTGTTACGGTGACTTTGTATTCAGAAGCATTAGCAGCTATTACTAGTACAATATCCGATGATCAAGGGTTCTATAACTTTTCTGATGTAGCTCCTGATAATTATTTTATAGGATTTACAGTGCCGTCAGGTTATGAAGTGGCGCAGAATAATATTGGACCAGATCCCTTAGCGAATTCAGATGTGCTCAATGATGGTACTGGAAGAACAGATCTTATTGTGGTAGGCGCTACTACAACAGTAGGGGATATAGATATGGGAATAAGGATAGAAGATAATGATGAGCCAATAGCTTGGATATCAGGCACAACTTGGTTTGACTTTAATGAGAATGGTCAGTTGGATGGCGGTGAAGATAGGGTAGTAGGACTAGAAGTAAATCTATTGGATGAGAATGGAAATCTGCTAGAGACCAGAGAAACTACGCCTACGGGGGTATATTGGTTTAACCAACTTCAAGCTGGAAATTATATTGTTGAATTTGGTCCAGTGGCTGACCATACATTTACGGCACCTAATTCTGGAGCCAGTACGCTTTTAGATTCAGAGGTGACGGATTTTGACACCGGTAGGACAGAGGTCATTGCCTTAGGCGCTAGGGATTCACTAATGTTTGTCAATGCAGGCTATGTAGAAGACATAATTACTGGGACAGGCAGAGCAGATATAGCAGGCTTAGTTTGGGAAGATATAAATGGTAACGGTATCATAGATATGGACGAAGTTCCGCAGCGTGGAATCGAGGTTAGATTGTTCAATGGTGACGACATCCAGATTGCATCTACGATAACAACAAGGCTTGGAGAATATATATTTCCTGCCATCAACAGCGGTGAGTATTATGTTGTCTTTTTCCTACCGCCAGATACAAGAAGTACTTTCATGGATGTAGGACAAGATGAAGCGATAGATTCGGATATAACAGAAGAAGGTCGTACTGAAATATTCAACCATGTAGGTACTGCTGTCAGCGGATTAAATGCAGGTTATTTTACGCCTGTAACGATTGGAGATGCTATCTGGTTAGATGTAAATATGAATGGCCTGTTCGATATAGACGAACAAGGTGCTAATAATCAGATAATTTCTTTGTTTGCGGCAGACGGCACATTTATAGAGAGAGCCTTCTCTAGATTAGGACCATCAGGTCAGAGTGGATTCTATGAGTTTGCAAATCAAGCACCTGGAGAGTACTATATACAGCTTCTCACACAGCAGGGTGTATCTTATTCAGATCCTAATCAAGGAACAGACGAGAGTATTGATTCTGATGTCACAGGCAATAATGGCGTTGGGTCTACTGATGTTTTCTTTATCCCTTCTGGTGGGCAAGTAGATGACATTGATGTTGGTTTGATTTTAGAACCGGCGATCCTAGGTGATAGAGTATGGATAGATAGCAATGGTAACGGGATACAAGAAGTAGACGAGGAAGGCTTAAATGGTGTTAAGGTAGAGCTGTTTAATATTTTTGATGTGCAGGTAGGTGAGACGGTTACTAGTAATATTGGTGGTGAAGATGGACGATATCTATTCGAGGATATATTCCCTACAGATTACTATATCAAATTTGAATTACCTGATGGATTCGTATTTTCTCCATCTGATATGGGAGGAGTAGATGCGACGGATTCTGATGTCAATGACTCTAATGGCCCAGGTACTACGAGTATATTTTTACTATCTCCAGCAGAGACAGACCTGGATTTAGATGCAGGTATTTTTGCTAATGCATTTATAGGAGATTTTGTTTGGCATGATAGAAATCTGGATGGCATGCAAGATGCTAATGAACCAGGTGTTGCTGATGTGAGGGTTAGCTTGTTTAGAGTAGAGGGCAACCAAAATATACTTGTAGATGAGACAGTGACGTCTCGCTTGGGTGAATACAGGTTTTCTAATATTTCCAACGGTGATTATTTTCTAATATTCGAACCGGGTGATGATTTTGAGATAACGTCCAAAAATGTTGGTGCTGATTTCACCACGGATAGTGATGCAGATAACAGAGGTTTCACAGATGTTTTCACCTTGTCTGGCAACCAGTCGGATTCCAGTATAGATGTAGGATTGATTAGACCTGGTAATATTATTTCTGGTCTGGCATGGGAGGATGAGAATCAGAATGGCATCTATGATTTAGGAGAGCCATTTATGGATGAGGTTACAATTTGGTTGTTGAATTCTTTTGGCACCATCTTAGATGAGCAGCTTTCAGGTCCAGGAGGTAGATATCTCTTTGATGATTTGGATAATGGCACATACACACTGCAGGTCATTCTTCCTCCCGATTATGAGTTTACTGCTAGGGATGCAGGATTAGATGATGGTCTTGATTCTGATTTTGGAGCAGAAGGATTTTCAGAGGAGTTCACTTTTACAGGAGGTGATGTATTCAGAAATGTAGATGTAGGTGCAGTAAGAGAAGGTAGAAGACCTCCAGTATTATATCCAAATCCAAGTATTGGAAATGTAGTCCAACTAAAAGCTGACGTCTATGAAACGGACCTACCTATGGGTTGTACAATTTCTGATAGCCGAGGAGCAATTATTCAAAGAATAGATTTTGGTATGTCACATTCTGTCGGAGAAAAGATATGGGCAATCAATGCCAGTACTTTACCTAATGGCATATATACTGTTAGAGTACAGATAGGCAGACGCGTAGATTATATACGACTCTCCATTGTGGAGTAGCCGTTTGAAGATAAGGTTTCAATTCAAGAAAGTTTGAGAGAGGTCAGGGCTATTAGCTCTGACTTTTTTTTTATGCTTGAATGAAAGCTGCTACTTTTCTATAGGTATATTTTCTACAATCTCTAGTCCATAACCTATTAGGCCTACCCGCTTTCTTGGATTATTAGTCAAAAGCCTCAGCTTAGAAATGCCCAGGTCATTTAGTATCTGAGCACCGATGCCTAAATCCCGCTGTTCTTTACTCTGTGACATTGGCTTAAAGCTATTAGCTGACTCTCCAG
>CAZIMH010000098.1:2505-9612 GCA_964540155.1 uncultured Saprospiraceae bacterium | reverse complement strand
CATTCGACATGAAAAAAGGGGTTTGAGTTAGCATTGCGAACATGACATGGTTCGCCCTCATTTTTCATATCGAGCGACGACAGGAGTCGAGATATCTTATTCTAATGGAATAGGAAGCCAAGTACTCACACTGACTAAGTAATCCACACGGATAAAAGTCAATTTCACCGCGATACACTTACATCCTACCGCCTTATATCCTATTTTCGCAGTCTAATAGGAAATTATGGATGTGCTTGGTCCTCTGAAACAAGAGATTAAGGCGGGAGTTAAAGTAGTATTTGACCATGAATTGGCAGAGAAGTCAATCATATTACAGCCTACAAAGAAGGAATTTGAAGGGCAATACACCTTTGTGGTCTTCCCACTAGTTAAGGTACTAAAACAAGGGCCTGAACAGCTGGCGAAGTCATTAGGAGAACAACTGACAGCTAACTCTGCATTAGTTAGTGGATATAACGTGGTCAAAGGATTCCTTAATCTAGAGTTAGAAGATGTATTCTGGCTAGAGACGCTGGAGAATGTGTCTAAGCCTGACTACCTAACTCTAGAGGAGAAGGATGAGACCTTTATGGTAGAATATGCCTCTCCAAATACAAACAAGCCACTGCATCTAGGACATATCAGAAATATACTTTTGGGTTGGTCCATGTCACAGATAGCTGAGGCCTGTGGATATAAGGTGGTGAGAACGCAGGTGGTGAATGATAGAGGTATCGCCATATGCAAAGGCATGAAAGCATGGGAATTGTTTGCCAATGGAGAAACGCCTGAATCATCAGGAATCAAAGGGGATCACTTTGTCGGTAAGTATTATGTGGCCTATAATGAGGCACTAAAGGAAGAATACGAAAATTGGCAGCAGTCGGAAGATGGCAAGAATACCTTTGATAAACTTAGCAAAGATGACCAAGATGCAGCCACCTTTTTCTCTGGATACAAGAATAAGTACTTCAATGAGAATAGTGCACTAGGTGCTTCTACACGTGAGATGCTGCTACAGTGGGAAGCTGGAGAGCCTGAGGTTATGGATCTATGGAAGCGCATGAATGGCTGGGTGTATGAAGGGTTTGATGAAACGTATAAGAAATTAGGCGTCCATTTCGACTACAGCAATTACGAATCTAATACCTACCTTCTAGGAAAAGAGTTTGTAGAGCAGGGCCTTACAAAGAACCTCTTCTATAGAGAAGATGATGGTAGTGTCTGGATAGATTTGGAGGACGCCAAGATGGATAAGAAAATTGTACTTAGAAGTGATGGTACCTCTGTGTATATGACGCAGGACTTAGGTACGGCACACAAGCGATATGAGCAGTACAAGATGAACCATCTTGTCTATGTGGTAGGCAATGAGCAGGATTATCACTTTAAGGTTTTGTTTGAAATACTTAAGAGACTAGGCGAGCCATATGCTGATAACTTATATCACCTATCATATGGGATGGTGGAGTTGCCGTCTGGCAAGATGAAGTCCAGAGAAGGGACTGTTGTAGATGCAGATGACTTAATTGCAGAAGTTGTTGCTGAAGCTAAAGCATCTTCAGAAGAAAGAGGCGGGATAGAAGGATTGAGCGATGAGGATCAGAATGCTATTTATAGAAAAGTAGGCATGGCTGCGCTTAAGTACTTTATGATAAAGGTGAATCCTAAAAAAGGGATGGTCTTTGATCCTAAAGAATCAGTAGACATGCAAGGACAGACTGGGCCATATATCCAGAATGCTTATGTCAGAATTCAATCTATATTTAGAAAAGCAGATGTTAGCGAGGTCAAGATGCCAGAGGAGCTAAGCACACCCATAGAGAATATAGAGAAAGAGTTATTGGTGACACTAGAATCGTATCCTGAGGTGCTAAAGGAATCCTTAGAAAGATATGATCCATCCAATATCGCCAACTATTGCTACAGTCTGGCTAAGGGCTTCCATAAGTTCTACCATGACTGTCGTATCTTGGGTGCTGAAAACGAACAGACTAAACAATTCCGTCTTTATCTCAGCCAGACAATTGGTAGAACTTTAGCTTCTGCAATGAATCTGTTAGGTATTGAGATGCCAGAATATATGTAAGACTCTTAGAGCAATATTTTCTGAAATTAGAATATTATATAAGACTATTATGAGTGAGGCTAAAGAAGCAGAACACAAAAATTTTATCGACGAAATAATCCAGAATGACCTGGAGGCAGGTACACATAAGGGTAGGGTACATATGCGATTCCCACCTGAACCTAATGGGTATCTTCACATTGGTCATGCCAAAGCGATTTGGATAAATTTCGAGACGGCGAAAAAGTATGGTGGCAAAACCAATCTAAGGTTTGATGATACTAATCCTGTGAAAGAAGACGTAGAGTACGTTAACTCCATCAAGAAAGATATTAACTGGCTCGGGTATCAATGGGAAGGCGACGCCTTGTACACCTCTGATTACTTTGAGCAATTATATCAGTTTGCTGAAGACTTGATAAAAAAGGGCAAGGCTTATGTAGATGAGCAGACAGCAGCGCAAATAGCAGAGCAGAAAGGCACACCCACTAAGTCGGGTACTAATAGTCCTTTTAGAGATACAAGTGTAGAAGAGAACTTAGAAAAGTTTAGAGCTATGAGAGCTGGAAAGCATCCAGATGGCGCTATGATTCTAAGAGCCAAGATAGATATGGCTGCACCTAACATGCTCATGCGTGACCCACTTATCTATAGGATAAAGCATGCCCATCACCATAATACGGGAGATGCTTGGTGTATCTATCCCATGTATGACTTCGCTCATGGACAGTCAGACTCTATAGAGAATATAACGCATAGTTGTTGCTCATTGGAATTTATGCACCATAGGCCGTTGTACGATTGGTTCATAGAGCAGCTGGGTATATTTCCTTCTAAGCAGTATGAGTTTGCCCGTATGAATGTCGCCTACATGATAACGTCAAAGAGGCGCTTGCTTAAGTTAGTAGAAGAAGGATTGGTGAGTGGCTGGGATGACCCAAGGATGTCTACCTTGTCAGGTTTGCGTAGACGAGGATATCTTCCCAAGAGTATCAGAAGATTCTGTGCACTGACAGGTGTGCAGAAGAGAGATAACCTGCAGGAGATGGAACTGCTAGAGTCAGTCATAAGAGATGACCTTAATGCAGAAGCGACCAGAGTTATGGTTGTGACAGACCCACTGAAGTTAGTCATCACTAATTATCCTGAAGACCAATCAGAATTATTGCCTTCTAAAAATAATCCCCAAGATGAGTCTGCTGGAGAGCACATGATGTCGCTATCCAAAGAGATTTGGATAGAGAAAGGAGATTTCATGATAGACCCACCTAAAAAATATTTCCGCCTAGCGCCAGATAAGCATGTCCGTTTGAAAGGGGCATATATTATCAAGGCTGATAGCTACAAGCAAGATGAAGAGGGTAATGTCACAGAAGTACACTGCACTTATTTTCCAGAAAGTAAGAGTGGCAGTGATAACTCAGGTATTAAGGTTAAAGGAACCATGCACTGGGTAGATACTAAAACTGGCGTGCCAGTGGATCTGCGCTTATACGATAGGTTATTCACGGACCCTACACCAACTTCTCATGAGGATAAGGACTTCTTGGAATTTTATAATCCAGAATCATTGGTCGTTAATAGCAATGCGATAGCAGAGGCTTATCTTAAAGAAGTAGGGGAGACAGAACCGCTTCAGTTTATGAGAAAAGGCTATTATATCAAGGACCAAGATTCCACTGAGGAAAAACTCGTATTTAACAGGACAGTAGCACTGAGAGATAGTTGGGCTAAGAAGCAAAAGAAGTAATCCCAACCAAACTGCCGCATGGGAATCATTAAGCGACAAGGCATTAAATCCACTATCGTCAATTACATTGGGGCGCTTATTGGAGCTATTGCTGTTCTTAGGGTGTATCCACTTAATGATGAACTTTATGGCTATGCACAATGGCTTTATGCCACCGCACTGCTCTTCGTGCCTTTCGCTACTGGTGGTATTCTATCTTTAGTGGTTAAGTATTTTCCGTCTTACAATAAGGATGATGATGGTCATTATCATGGATTTTTGACTTTACTACTAAGTGGCTTAATTCTATTTTTTGGATTATTTCTGCTTTTATGGTTTTTGTTTCGAGATGCCATCATTCGATTTTTAGAATGGGCTCATATTCCACAGACACATCTTATAGTAGAAAATCAAACGTATCTCCTTGGTCTATTGGGATTAATGATTCTGATTCGTTTTTTAGTGCAACATTCAGCCAATGGCCTACGTATAGTCGTACCTGATTTAATAGAAAAGTTGGGGTATAAAGTATTTCTTCCCCTGCTCATTCTTTGCAGTGTTTGGTTTGGAATGAATCAGAGGACTTTTGCCTATGCACTGTTAGGCTTCTTTTTGTTGGTTGTGATTGTATTGCTCATTTATCTGAGATATTTAGGGATACTAAGATTTGGACCAGTGAGCAAACCCAAAGGTGGGGAGTCTTACAAGGAGATGGGTAAGTATGCTTTTTTCGGAAGTCTCAATCTGCTGGGTACTAATTTCTCCACGCGTCTAGATGCAGTCATGATTCCCTTATTTATAAATATGGTGGAGAATGGCTTTTATGGAAAAGCTGCTTTTATTTCTAACGTTATGGATTATCCGACAAGGTCTATCACCAGCATTGCTAGTCCTATCATATCTAAAGCTTGGGATGATAAGAATATGAGTGAGATAGATATGATATATAAAAAAGCATCGGCCAATCTCTTTCTGCTGGGCGCTTTTGTATTTCTAGTGATTTGGTTTTTGCTAGATGACTTAATTGCCCTATCGGCCAATCCCGCTACCTTCCCCAACGCCAGAAATATCTTCTTGGTATTGGCTATAGGTAAAATGGCAGATATGCTGACCAGTGTCAATACACATATTCTTGTCTACTCCAAGGATTATAGATATAACCTCTTATTCTTACTCATACTTGGCATTGGAAATATTGCAATGAATGTCTACTTCATTCCGCGACATGGGATAGTAGGCGCTGCTATGGCCACTGCGATTTCAGTATTATTGTATAATATCATCAAATCTGTTTTTATCTACTGGCGATTTAAGTTGCATCCTTTTTCTACAGGGCTCATTAAAACAGCTGTGCTCCTGGCTCTCTTTATCGGCCTATACTTTTTATTGCCTAGTACGGATTTCGCTATTCTTAATATTATATACAAATCTTTTTTAGTTGGAACAGGTTATATTGCATGTGCTTACTTCTGGAATATTTCTGAAGACGCAAATGACTTAGGTATTCAATTGCTCAATCGCATATTTAAACAAGACAAAACATGACATTCGAAACTCTACTCGTAGACATCACTGACGGAATAGCAACGGTTACTATTAACAGACCTAAAGCAATGAATGCTATCAATGATACGGTAATGAGTGATTTGGGGCGACTCTTTAAAGAAGAACTTGATTTCAAAACTCTGAAAGGTGTCATCATTACAGGTTCTGGAGACAAGGCATTTATAGCTGGCGCAGATATCACACAGTTTGGAGAATTAGACGAGAAGGGAGGATATGATAAGTCTCACTTTGGCCATCAGGTATTTGATAGCATAGAGCACTGTCCTATTCCAGTCATAGCCGCCATCAATGGATTTAGCCTAGGAGGAGGTAATGAATTAGCGATGGCATGTCACATCCGTATCTGTTCTGATAATGCCAAATTCGGCCAGCCTGAAGTGAAGCTAGGACTTATACCTGGCTATGGAGGTACCCAGCGACTAATACAATATATAGGCAAGGGCCGTGCTATGGAGTTGTTATTGACTGGTGATATGATAGATAGTGTAAAGGCATTGGAGTATGGCTTGGTAACGCATGTAACGCCACTAGAAGAGTTAATTCCTGTGGCTAAGAAGATTATATCCAAGATTGCGTCGCGAGGACCAAACGCCGTCGCTCATATAATAAATACTGTAAACACTTACTTCGACAAGACAGCTAATGGCTTTGTCAAGGAGCAGCACATATTTGGACAAGCAATGGGATCAGCAGAGTGCAAGGAAGGTGTGCAGGCTTTTTTAGAAAAAAGGAAACCCGACTTCAAGTCTAATTAAGACTAGTAGAGATAAGGAATCAACTTTTTAGTCTTACTAAGGTATTCCTGATATGATGCCCGTTCGCCATACCGTTCATTTTGGGATGTAAGTAGATAAGGTATACCACTGATCTTGATAAGCAAAATAATTATCCAAATAGGACTAACTATGCTAAGCAATGCCCATCCTTCAAGGTAAGGGAGGCAAGCTATAAATATGCCTATCCACACCAATATTTCACCAGCGTAATTTGGAAAGCGGACTATAGCGTAGAGTCCAGAAGAGATGAATTTATCCTTATTTTCTAGTTGCCTTTTGAATCTGAATTTTTGAAAGTCAGCTATTGTTTCGGTTATAAATCCAATGCTGAAAATGATTACGCCAATCATAGAAGTAATAGGAAGTATTCCATCTAGATCTAAATGAATTCCAGAATCAAGTGCAAGTACATAAGGCAGACTTATCACCCAGATACTTAATGCTTGTAACATCCAGAATCCGCCAAAACGCCACCACACCCTACGCATGCTATCAAATCTGTAATCTTTGCCTTTGAGCAAAATTCTATAGAATAGATAACCCCCAAGTCTGATGCCCCATATTATGGGTAATGAAGCTATTAGAATTGAGGTGTCCGCTATATTTCGAGACAAGAAGAAAATAGCCAATGTGATAAAAGTCAATGAGTACGTTAAGTCAGTTAGCTTATCTGTTTGTAGATAGTACGCTATGAGGTAAGCGACCCCATTTATCAGTAGGACAATCAGTAGACTAAGAATAACCGTTGATTCTATCACATGATTAGAACCACCTGTGGATATAATTGTTCTTTGTAGAGAAATTGAATTCCTTATAAAATAGTCGATTTCACTGGGTCATGAATTCATTCTACCACCTTATTATAATATCTTCGCATCACTAAATGCACGCTATATGGAAAAGATTGCACCTTATCAGTCCTCTAATAAAGTAAGAATATTGACGGCTGGTTCTCTCTTTGATGGCCATGATGCCGCTATCAATAT
>CAZIMH010000098.1:0-2405 GCA_964540155.1 uncultured Saprospiraceae bacterium | reverse complement strand
CAAGGGATGATTAATGATTTGCTTAAGCAGTGTGATTATCCTATCGCCGCAGAACTGAATGGTCAGATAAAGAAGATTAGCAATCAAGATACGCTAGCAATTTCCAGATTGATTTCTGCCCTAGAAAACTACCCTGAGAAAAATCAAGCATGGATAGATGAACTGAAAGAGAAGGCAGCCAAATCATCGACACCAGTCTTGGGTATTACAGGGACAGGAGGAGCAGGAAAATCAAGTTTAGTAGATGAGTTGGTACTGAGATATCTTGCGGCATTCCCTAAGAAGAAATTGGCGATTATCTCCGTAGACCCCTCTAAAAGGAAGACAGGAGGCGCATTACTAGGCGACCGTATAAGAATGAATGCCATAGCAGATTCACGCGTTTACATGAGGTCATTGGCCACACGTCAGTATAATGCAGCGCTTAATAAGCACATAGATGGTACAATAGCTATTCTAAAGAATGCCGGTTACGACCTGGTTATTCTGGAGACTTCTGGTATAGGCCAATCGGATTCAGAGATTGTAGATCATGCAGATACTTCTGTGTATGTTATGACGCCAGAATTTGGTGCAGCAAGTCAGTTGGAGAAGATAGACATGCTTGACTTCGCTCAGATGATTGTTATCAATAAGTTTGATAAGAGAGGCGCCTTAGATGCATTACGAGATGTCAAAAAGCAATTCCAGCGCAATCATGATTTATGGGACAAGGATGTGTCTACAATGCCCGTATATGGGACCATCGCTTCTCAGTTCAACGATCCAGGTGTAAATGTTGTGTTCAATCAAATGATGGATTTATTATATCCTTCCATAGATCTCAATGACTTACCTGAAGGAGACAGCGCTAAGCAGTACATTATACCTCCAGCGAGAGTCAGATATCTATCAGAAATTACAGAGACAATAAGAGCCTATAACTCAGATGTAGAAACCCAAAGTGATATTGCTTCCAAGCTATATGGGTTGAATCAGACTATGGGCATGATTGATAAAAATGGCTCAGCACATGATGAGTTGACTCAGATTAAATCAAATCTGGAACAAGACTTAAATCGAGACAATCGCGAAATATTAGATAACTGGGAAGACAAAGTAAAAGCATATAGAGAAGACACCTTTGTATATAAGGTCAGAGATAAAGAAATAAAAGTCGAGAACTTCACTAAGTCACTTTCACAGCAGAGCATACCCAAAATTGCGATGCCAAAGTTTAAAGATTGGGGAGAGATACTGAGATGGGTAAAGCAAGAGAATGTGCCTGGAGAATTTCCGTTTACAGCAGGCGTTTTCCCATTTAAGAGAAAGGGAGAAGACCCAACACGTATGTTTGCAGGTGAAGGAGGGCCAGAGAGAACGAATAAACGATTTCATTACCTCTCACTAGGGATGCCAGCTAAGCGGCTTTCTACGGCTTTCGATTCAGTGACCTTATATGGAGAAGACCCTGACCACAGACCTGACATCTATGGTAAGGTAGGAAACTCAGGTGTCAATATCTCTTCGCTCAATGATGCTAAGAAGCTTTATTCAGGATTCGATTTGTGTAATCCTAAGACTTCAGTTTCTATGACCATCAATGGTCCCGCAGCCACAATCGCCGCTTTCTTTATGAATGCCGCTATTGATCAGCAATGTGAATTATATATCAAGGAGAAGGGCTTAGAATCTAAAGTTGAAGCCGCTTTCAAGAAGCACTATGATGATAAGGGCATAGAAAGACCAAGCTACTCAGGTGATATCCCTGAAGGCAATGACAAACTCGGCTTGATGTTACTAGGTCTTACTGGGGACCAAGTGCTAGACAATTCGACTTATGCAGAACTCAAAGCCAAGGCATTAAAGTCTGTAAGAGGTACTGTCCAAGCAGATATCCTCAAGGAGGACCAGGCGCAGAATACGTGCATTTTTTCTACAGAGTTCTCGCTTCGGTTGATGGGAGATGTGCAGCAGTATTTTATAGATAGCGGTGTCAGGAATTTTTATTCTGTATCAATATCAGGCTACCATATAGCTGAAGCTGGCGCTAACCCTATCACACAACTGGCTTTTACCCTATCCAATGGATTCACTTTTGTAGAGTATTATTTGGCTAGAGGAATGGATATCAATGCCTTCGCACCAAACTTGTCCTTCTTCTTCTCTAACGGGGTAGATCCAGAATATGCAGTAATCGGTAGGGTAGCACGTAAAATTTGGTCTAAGGCAATGGCGCATAAATATGGCGCTAATGAGAGAGCACAGAAATTAAAATATCACATACAGACATCAGGACGTTCCTTGCATGCGCAGGAGATAGATTTCAATGATATACGAACAACCTTGCAAGCGCTGTACGCCATCTATGATAATTGTAATTCCTTACATACAAATGCTTACGATGAGGCAATCACCACACCGAC
>CAZIMH010000097.1:0-9708 GCA_964540155.1 uncultured Saprospiraceae bacterium | reverse complement strand
TTACCTAATGACCCGGCCGCTGGCTGGAATGGAAGATGGGGTAATACTGGAGGCCTGCTAGAACAAGGCGTTTACGTCTATTTTATCAGAGTCAGATATTCAAGTTTCGAAAACATTCCGGATACAGAAATCTTTGCAGGGGACATTACCCTCTTTAGATAAATAAACTAATCAGTCAGGACGCTACTCTTATGTGGGTGCTGCCTGGCTGATTTTTCTCATCCCACACCTTTCCGCCAATCCTTAGCGTTTTATTCCTTATCCCATAAATAACATCCTAATCTTCACATTCGTTGTATAGCTTTGTAGTCAGCTAGTTATAGCGAATTATGTCTGGGAGATTTATAGCCATACTATTAGTGATAATGCCGGCAGCATTGATAGGACAATGCTTCCTCTCCAGTCCTGTGTCTATAACGCCAGAATCTAGCACAGACATAATTATCAGTGTTTCTGGTCTAACGCCTGAGGACCTTTCTAGCACTCAAGGCATCTGCGCCATCAATATTGAATGGGAGCACGGACGTCAGGAGAATCTTCGATTTGAATTAATTTCTCCGGCTGATCAGGTCGTGTCTCTTATAGGCCCAGGTATCTCTAATGGCGCTTTTTCGGGTAACGTTAATTGGAATGTAAATTTCACACCCTGTGCACTGCCCACCGCACCTGATCCTGGTATACTCCCCGTCTGGGATAATGACCAGCAATGGCTATCGTTCACCAACTATATTGGGACTTATCATCCGCATGATGGTTGCTTGGAAGACTTCGATACAGGTAGTGCCAATGGAGATTGGATACTGAATATCACCAATCGAGGTACCAATTCTGGTGACCTGATATTCATCGAAATATTCTTTTGTGAAGGGTCAGCGTCTTGTAGCCAGTGTGTGGTCGATGCAGGAAGCTTTTCACCTGCACAGATTGTCCTGTGTGAAGGAGCAGATCAGTTGTCTCAGTTGGATTCCACCTCAGTCTATGGTGCACTGCCATCTCCAGGTACGGATATAAGATACCTCGTGGATGATGGCGCAGGTGGTCTGCTAGTATTAGAAGCCTGGGAAGATGTACAGGCATTACCTGAAGGGCCCTTAGACATACAAGTGATTACCACAACGGATGATAACCTACCGCTGATTGATGCCATTTCTTCTCCTGGAGAATTGCAAGCCATATTGGATAGAGGCCTTTGTCTTAGTATATCAGACAATAGTCTCGCCGTAAGATATATAGATGCGGTAACTATAGAGAATGTAGAAATTGACCTATGCGAAGGTGACACGGTACGCGTAGACAATATGGTCTTTACAGAAGCGATAGATACATCCTTCTTTCCGTCTTCAGCCATGATGTGCGATACCTTAATTCAGCTCAGCATAGAGGCGGTTCAAGTGGAAGCTATCATCGCACAAAATGGCAATCCTGTCGTCTGTGGACAGCGCCAATTTCTGGATGGGAGCCAAAGTATAGCCAGCTTACAGGCTGATTTCCAATGGTCCACCACAGATGGAAATATCCTCAATGGTCTAGGATCTGTTGCCACCATCAATGCGGGCGGGACCTATTTTTTAGAATTGAATGATAGGGGATGTATAGATGTAGATTCCATCATTCTTACTGCGGTTGATACTTTCTTTTTGACTTTGGAACAGGCGTCCGTGGACTGCTTTGGAGATTCACTCAATATTATTTTGCAAGACTCCTTCGATATCAACGCTGGGCCTATAGCGCTGAGTTTTCCTGATATTACAGGACCGCCAGGCAGCACAACTAATCTGTTAGGCAATCTAATCAATGTCTCAGAGACAGGTCTGTATACTATCCAATCTCAGGCAGGTACTTGTATGCGTGAGGATACGCTTACTGTCATAGATGATACGCAGGAATTAATGCTGATGGCTGTGACAGAAGATACGCTGGGCTGTAATAACCAAGAGGTCATCATTAGTCTGACGACAAATGCGCCTAATCCGATTTTCGCTTTTGATGGTCCGGAAGCTATTCCTGATGGCAATTCCAATCCCTCTGTGATGACTGCAGGAATTTATAATGTGACTGTAACGGATGAGAATATGTGTACGAAATCCACATCCGTAGAAGTAGTCAGCCAACTTAATTTTCCTTCTGTGTTAATTCCAGATATAGTAATCCCTTGTGGTGGGCAGACAATCCTGGAGGCAGCAGTAACAGGCAACATAGATTCTATAAGATGGACAGATACTGCTGGCGAATTACTCACAGGCACCCCGCCAATTGTCAGTGATACGGGCACCTATTTACTATCAGTTTTCGACATGCAAGGATGTAACCTTCTAGATGTGCCTGTTATGGTTACGGCAGATGATACCTCTTTGTTCACGACCACTGATGCGGTATTGATACCATGCAGCACTGGTTCAGTTATGGTCACAAGTAATGATCCTTCTGTACAAGTCAACACTAATAGTATAATATGGACAGATGTGAATGGTCAGGTGATTTCTAATGAGCCAGAGATATTATTGTCCGAAGAAGAGACAGTGATGCTGACCCTTACGGATGGTAATGGTTGCATAGGTACACATACAGTAACCGCTCGCCTGCAATCAGCAGAAAGTGCATTGCAGGATATCAATCTTGAAATAGAGGCAGGCAATTGCCTGTCCTTAGATAGCACGGTTCTAAATCTGATAGGGCCCCTCGATCAAGTCTCACAGATTCTCATTAATAGTGAAGCGGTAGACATCGTGTCTTCATATTTGCTGCCAGATGGCGACTATGACTTGGCGTTATTAGATAATAATGGGTGTAGGCTAGACACGATGATCATACTCATGAATGACGCCATAGAACCTGTTGTCAGTCTAGGGCCTGATGTCACGTTGGCAGCTGGGGAGAGTTATTCCATTCCTATTATGACTGCAGGAATTGATACAGATAATATATTGACTTGGTCTCTTCCGAGTCTCTTATCATGTGATCAATGTCTTGATCCTATAATCCAGGTCACTCAGGACACCCTCATCGTATTAGAGATAACCGATGTGAATGGCTGTCAAGCGATAGATAGTTTGCTGATTACAGTCTTAGAAGATATTTCCCCGCCCACGCCACCATCGACGGGCATGACCGAATTTTTTATGCCTACCATCTTTCAGCCTGCGCTCTCGCCACCTGATAATCAGTTGGTTTTAGGTATAAATCAGGCCTTATATACTGATTATATGTTTTTTCTCTATGATAGATGGGGTAATCTTATAGTCCAATCCGAAGGTCCTGCAGACCAAAATGAGATATTCTTATGGGATGGGCGCTTTCGAAATAGAGAGGCGGAGCAAGGAGTTTATGTATATGTGGCAATATTATTGCAAGTAGATGGGTTGGAAGTCGTGAATAGTGGACATATAACCCTACTTAGATAGTAAATTGGTTGTATTTTTGTAAAACATTTGTCATATCTATCTTCTGATCAAGCTTGATTTGCGAGATTGGAAAATCCGATTATAAGTAAGTTTGTCTGTTTAGCGTCCATACAGTTATGTATTATGACGTTTGAAAACTACCTATACCTTAATCGGTAACAACACCCATATAATTTTATAGTGAATCGACCTTCTCAGAAGGTTGTAAAACTTTGGATTTTATTACCACCTGGCAATGACAGGTGTGACAGCTATTTTTTTTGAGTTTGTCACATTCTTCAATGTCAGCGTATATATGTTATCAAATGAGACAATTAATTCTTCTTTGCATTGTGATGACCGCAATTTCTACTCAGAGCCTTCTAGCGGATAATCATTTTATGAGTCCTTCTTCTGTGGAGATGACAGATCCACCTAGGCCGCCTAGAGTTAATTTTAGCCCATTTCTCTGTGCAGATGAGCAGACAGATGTCGTGCTCTTTCTGATAGATAGAGAACCAGGGGTAAATTATACCTGGGATATTCCAGCGAGTATAATGAGTGAAACCACATTCTCTGCAAATGGAGATACCGTTTTTATAGCTGATATATCTGCATGGAATTTCATATTGGACTTTATAACCATCACAGCAGAAAATTCATGTGATGCGGTCTTTGAACGCTTATTTATAGAACTAGGAGCACCTCTTATGATTCCAGAAGAGCCGCTAGATACTATTTGTACGGGAAGAACTTTAAGAATCAGTCCATTTGATCAACCAAGGATAGAAAGATGGGAATGGGATTTCAATGGGGGAGAGGTCGTTAATGGTGATGAAACCAATGGCGAACCCTTTGATTTGAGATATGATTCAGAAGGACTACATACCTATACCGGGTTTGCCATAGACAGAGATGGTTGTGTACACTCACAGGATTTTCAGGTGATGGTCTATGATGCACCACCACAACCCGCTATTCAGTGCACGAGTTTGCCTAATCTTGAGGTGATTTTAGATTGGGTAGAGGATCCAAATTTTATCTATGACATTAATACCAGTGAATTTGAATCAAATCTTACAGGTGTAATGACTGGCCCAACTCAAATGACAGTGACAGGATTTACGAATGAATGTCAATTTGCTATTTTCACGGTAACCGCTACTGGAACAAATCCAGAACCTTGCAGCGTAAGTAATGAAACCTCTCTCTGCAGACCTAGTCCGCGACCAGAGTTCCAATTTCAACATGAGCCAAATAAAACAACCTATTGTGAAGGTGATGCCATAGAAGTAATAGATCTTGTTGCCGTCGTCAATGGTATGCCTAATCCGCCAACAGGTGAATGGGGAACAACTTCAAGTCAGACAGAGCTTGATCCAGGATATTCAATATCCGCAGATGCTACCTCTGGGACATGGGATCCGACGGGCTTAGCGATTGATAACTATTCCATTCAATATACCTTTATCAACCCTACAGATGGTTGTATGACGATGGACGCCATTTTCTTTAATGTAATGGAGAGACCATTGCCTAATGCGCAAGTAGATGAAACAGATATATGTGCAGACGAACAAGTGATTTTAAGCTTTACAAGATATGAAGACCAACCAGCTCCTAATGTGACGGTGCCTACGGGTATGAATGTAGAAACATTGACTGATAATACAAGACTGATCAGTTTTCCGAACGTAGATATGACGCATGAAATCATCGTCGCCTATGATAATATACCAGATTGCGAGCCAGTCATAGAATCCGTATTCGTAACTACGACGGCTAGGCCCGATGTGGACTTGATGTGTGGTCAAGAAGAATCGAATGCTATTAACTTCGAATGGAATAATTCAGGATTCGCTGCGGATGTGGTACTTAATGGACAGCCGATTCCTGGCAGCACCACGGATAATTCTATGAGGATAGATGGACTGGCTACAGACACGGGCTATGAAATTATAGTCAACTTACAAACCTTGGCCTGCGGAACTGTCAGCGATACGATTGTATGCAGAACGACGAGTTGTGTGCCTGCGATGGTAGATCTAAGCAATGTACCTACAACGCCTATATGCTATGACCCATTTGCAGGTGTGCCTATCGTACTGGATGTAAATATCGGACCAGGCCCAGGCGGCGCACCAGGAAGTTTTACTTGGGATACACCGCTTGTAGATGCCTTAAATAATTTCACACCTGATGATCCTCTAGTAAGGGATTATACCCTACCTGCGATATATGAAGATGTCAATGGATGTACTGAACAAATAGATGTCCCTGTATCTGTACTCACGCAACCTAGACCATTCTTAGATGTAAATCAGAACACGATCTGTCTTCAAGATGGTCAAGTTTCTATAATGAGTAATAATATCATAGGTACTGTCATTATTGATTTTGATGATCCATTACCGGCAGGGGCTACCTTAGTAAGTGGCACTGGAAATGGTCCTTTTGAGTTCGCTTTTTCAGCTGCAGGCGAGTTTGTTTTAGGAGCGGTTGCAACCTTGGAAGGCTGCTCAGGACCAAGAGAAGAAATAACAATCATAGTAGAAGAAACACCTATATTGGGTGCTACATGTGCAGATCAGGGAGAAGATGCCATTACGTTAGAGTGGAATGACTTAGGTCTCCCGGTTTCTATTCTGCAAGATGGATCACCGATAGCTACAGATATTTCTGACCAGACTATTGAGATTACTGGGCTGGCACCAAATACAACATTTGAATTTATTGTCTCAGTCACAGATCCTACTTGTGGTCTTATAACTGAAACAATCTCTTGTGTCACCTTCGCCTGCATAGATCCGGAAGTGACCAATAATATACCACAAGGACCTATATGCTGGGATGTGCCTTCTATGGGTGGATTCCCGCTGGATGTGGTCGTGGAGCCAGGTGCTGGCGGTGCACCGGGCAACTTTGATTGGGATTCGCCAGACGTTAATGACAATGGAGAATTTACACCACCTGATGATGTACAAGTCAATTATTCTATAGATGGCATATACACAGATGATGATGGATGTACGGAGACCATTACGGTGGACTTCACGCTGGTACAGACGGCTGTGGTATCACTTTCACTAATGGGTTCAGATACCCTGTGTGGTGATGGCGCAGAGGTAACATTACTAGGAGAATTCAATGGCATAGATCCTGATGAGGTGGAATTTGTTACTGATTTCCCAGCAGGGGTTACAGCAGATGAAATAGCACCTGGAGAATTCAGAGTGACCTTCCCAGGACCTGGGGACTATCCACTCGGTATGAGAGTAGATTACTTTGGGTGTGAAGGAGTGACAGAAACGGAGATGGTGCACGTGATGGCAATGCCAGAGCTTAATTTGGATTGCGGTTCTGTAGAGAATACATCGGTGACCCTAATCTGGGATGATATACAATCTAATGATTATCAGATTCTTCGTGATGGAATACTAGAATCTTCTTCTAGCACAGCTGGCGCTATTATAGATAACCTGCCGATGGGTGAGACTTTTGAGTTTACCGTGGAGACGCTTATACCTGAATGTGGTATCGTCACAGACAGAGTTATTTGCAGGACTTTTGTATGTCCACCAGTAAATGCAGATTTATCTGGGGTACCTGATGTCGTTTGCCATGATAGCAGACTCGGACCATTCTTGTTGGATGTGATTATAGAGTCTGTAGATCCTGCTGACAATGGCCAGTTCGAATGGGATACACCTTTAGTGGATGCAAACAATATGTTTACGCCAGAGCCTGGGGTTACTAATTACAACCTAGATATCTTATATACCGATGATAATGACTGTGATGAAATTATCACGCTATCATTTGGCTATGAAGAAAGTCCAAGAGCTGAGGTAGTGAATCTATCTTCAGATATAATCTGCGAAGGGGAGAGTGTGGAGATCATGAGCAATTATGTTTCCCAAGGGGGCACTGTAAGTTATATCACAGATTTTCCTTCTGAAGCCCAATTTGCTGGGTCTGATGCAGGTCCATATACGGTTACATTTACTGAAGCAGGTGTCTTTCAGTTAGGGATTGCGGTAGAAGAGGATGGCTGTCTGGGTTCACTAGAATTTGTAGAAATCACAGTGGAGCCTAATATCGGAGCACCGATGGTCACTTGTGAGAGTACCTTTGGTGGTCTGATTCTAGATTGGCAACCGATGAACTGTGTTTCTACTTACACCATATTCATAAATGGCGAACAAAATCAAATAGTCACCGGAACCACTGCAGCGGTACTTGGCTTAGAAGGAGAGCAGGAGTTTGAATGGACAGTAGAGCCTAGAAGCAACTGTGATTGTGAAGGTGAAGCCACTTCAGGAAGATGTACGACGGATGCTTGTCCTGTACCTACGATAACCCTATTCCCAGTAGATACCTGTTTTGGAGCAGATTTAGCCCCATTTGCCTTAGATGTAGAGGTGCAGACGACGGGTGATATTTCTGGTGGAGAAGGTAGTTTTACTGGACCACTAATAGATATAAATAGACTTGTGGACATCAGCTTTGCAGATGACCCTGGTATATTCGAAATGTCATACACCTTCATAGAAGGGGGTTGTGAGACGGTCGTCCCAGTGGAAGTAGAACTGACAGCGCCACCTCAGTTGACGGTGGAGCCAAGCAATATCCAGTGTGGAGATGATGTCTCAGGCACGGTAATTGTTTCTGTGCAAGGTGGTACACCAGATTTTGGTTTTTCTATAAATGGTGGAGAAGTCCAGCCAGATAATATATTCGAGGATGTACCAGTAGGTAGTTTCTTCGTAGAAGTCAGTGACGGCAATGGCTGTAATGTGTCTATTTTAGACGAAATAGAGAGTTCTGACCTCAGTCCTGAGGTAGAAATCGAAGGTCTAGATGTCGTCGTGGAGGGCTCTGATGAAGAATTTTTCCTAGAATTTCAAGATGTAGACCCAGATATGATCACAAATATTTCGTGGACCTTCAATGGCACAAATATCTGTGAAGGTGTACTCTGCGACCCCATTTTACTGGAGAATGTGGTCGATACTGGTCTGCTAGAAGTAGTCGTAGAATTAGATGGATTTTGCGAGCTTAGAGCAGATAAGTTGCTGGATATCAACTTTGTAAATGATGTATTTATTCCTAATGTGGTAGATTTATCTGGCTTAGCATTGCCGCCAGATAATGAATGGACTGCATTTGTAAAAGGTGCTGAAACCTTTATCACGTCTGTGCAAGTATTTGACAGATGGGGTAATAAAGTGAGAGATTTTGAGAATAATTCACTGGAATATTTTAACGAATTCTTAATTTGGGATGGTTTCTTTGGCAGCGAACCGGCCGAACAGGGTGTCTATACTTATGTGATAGAGCTTCTGATCGAAGGCGAGCCCGAGATCAAATTTGGAAGCGTTACTATATTTAGATAGTATGTGACTTATTATTAGAACCTAGCAGATAGCTTAAAAACCGTTTTAAGCTATCTAAAGATTGACAGTCCACCCTTTTTGTTTGTAGCTGATAGCTTTTGTCAGACAGTACGTGGTTGTTTGTGGTTTATAGTCCGTAAACTATATTATTATAGTAGCCTTCTAACAGAGGTCAAACCACAAGAACTATTGTTATTTAAGACAAACATCAGTTATGATCAAACAGCTATTTTTTCTGCTTACTATCATTATTTTCTCTTCCACCATTGTTACCGCTCAGTTTACAGACCAGGACGACACGAATGTCGCTGATATAGAGTGTAACAACCTTAATTCCACAGACTTTGAAAATGACCTAGATGCCATTCTAGCGAATGTGACTTGGACAGATAATACAACAGGAGGCTGTGGCGGATCTATAACCTATATTGGTATAGATGATATTGTATCTGCTCCGCCGTATACCTGTGATACTCAAGATGAGGTGGAAGTAGACATAGAAATAGATTGTAATGGAACTACCGAAGTTATCACAGTCTTTCTTACGCCTGTAGATAATGAAATTCCATTTGACAACGATACAGATAGTTCCTTAGAAGATGCCAACGTAACAGTTGTAGAATGTGATATGGCTACTCTTCAAGATGATTTAGATGATTGGGTGACAGATATAGAGGCTAATAGTCTTAACGGCAATTTTGTTTTTTCTGATAATTGCACAGCCCCTGCCGATCTTATGATTACTGCATTAAGTGCACCTATGGCAGATTTTACGATTTGCGGAGATCAAATTTATTCTGTGGATTTTGAAGTTATAGACGAATGTGGTAATCCTGAAACCTTCACCTACACTTACGAAGTAGAGGACTCCATGGATCCATTTGAAGAACCAGGAGCCAATCCTGATATTACTATGGCAGTATGTGATATGG
>CAZIMH010000096.1:0-9741 GCA_964540155.1 uncultured Saprospiraceae bacterium | reverse complement strand
AGAATCAGGAATACATCCAGTAAAAAATAATATTGATACAACTAAAATTGTAAAGATGCTTTCGTTTCTCATTTCTAGTAATGCTGGTGCAATGGGGTTAAAATGATAAATAGAACCAAGTAAATATCTTTTCGATATATTTAATTATAAATCTTACGGTTGCTCTATATAATCACTAAAGGCCTTTCTTAATCTTTCATCAGTCGTACTATTCACGATTTGGGTCATGTACTGCTCTAAAGTGTTCCTTGCATTCATAGCTTGTTTGTCCGATTCATCTGCTTTAGACAATCCATCTGACAATGACTTAATCAAATTTGACGCAGCATATTTTTTGAAGTAGGTATTACTTTCTTCAGTTGCAATCTTTTTGAGCACTGCCGCTGTTTCTACTTTTCTTTCTGGGCTAGCCACTTTAGCTAACTTACCATACTGTGACATAAAATTGAAAAATGAATATAGGTTAACTTTATTTACATTCTTCTCAAAGAAACTGAGATAGCTTGGGTCTTTAGAAGAGGCGAATATCTCACTTAAATTACTAATTAACGGTTTGTGATACCCTTCAGTAAGTTTCTTAGCATACTCTAATCCGTCTATCGGACTTTCTTTATTAGTCAGCACCAATGCAGTACCTATTACTCTATAGGATTCGTCTGATGTAATCAGAGACTTTGCCAATTCTACATCTTTGACCTTCTTTAAAGCAGCCACCCTCACCATAGAACTCTCATCATCGGAAGCTAACTTCTTGAGTAGGTCAGCATCTGCCTTTGCATCTAAGCCTGCTATACCCATCAGTCTGATGTCTGCCGAAGCATTGGTTATAGCATCTCTGACTAAATCTTTTCCTAATGGCTTACCTTTTAATTTGGTAAGTGCGGTGTACTTGTCCTCATACTCAGAGGATAAATTGTATAGGTGTACATAGTCTCTATCAGACCTTTCTTCATCAGCGGTCATTAGAATATCATGAGTCCCATCCAGAACAACCACCGCAGGAAGATCATTACCTTCTATAACTATTTCAAATTGCTGCTCTCTCTTATCTAACCATAAATCTACAACCTCCTTCTTTCCAGATTCATAATACAAGATAGCCTGAAATGGAATCTGAAAAACAGGGACGTTATCTTCTACATCCTGTGTTTGCTTGACATCGATAAAGACACTATTCACCTCATTATCTAATTCATACTCTATCTCTAGCTGTGGATGTCCTTTATCATAGAACCACTGATTAAAGAACCAATTAAGATCTTGTCCAACTACATCTTCGAAAACCAGTCTCAATTCATGGGCCTCTACATCTGAGTACTCGTGCTGAGTCAGGTATCTGTTAAGTGCTGTAAAGAAAGCATCATCCCCTAAGTAACTCCTAAGCATATGCACAATCAGACCGCCCTTGTTATAACTATGTCCGTCAAACATATCTTCCTTATCATCAAACTCAAAGTTTATTAAGTCATGGGTGCCGCCTCTATCCGCTGTTATAACATAACCATTAAGGTCTTGTAATCTTTTTCTTTCTGCAGCTTCATGTCCATATTTATATTCTTGCCACAAAAATTCACTGTACGTAGCAAAACCTTCGTTTAGTGTCAGATTAGACCAACTCTCACAGGTAACCAAATCACCGAACCAATGGTGAAACATCTCATGTGCAACTATATCATCATTATTACTATCAAGTAACTCTCTGGATGTCTTTTGTACAAACTCTCCAAACACAACAGCGCCTGTGTTCTCCATGGCGCCAGAAACATAATCTCTACAAACAATCTGTGCATACTTGTCCCATGGATACTCATAGTCTAATATGTCAGAGAAGAAAGTCAACATCTCAGGTGTATTATTGAATATTTTTTCAGCATGCTCCTTGTAATCAGGCTCTACATAATACAATAACTCTTTACCCTTCCACTTGTCTCTGACGACTGCATACTCTCCTATCCCTAGCATAAATAGGTAGGGGGCATGCGGCTTTTCTTGTTTCCAGTGGTCAGTCCTAGAACCATCCGTATTCTTTTTAGAACCGACAAGAAGACCATTTGAAAGTGTTTCGAATTTATCATCCACTGTAATGAATACCTCCTGAGAACATCGCTCATTAGGCTTGTCTATGGTAGGAAACCAACGACTACTATTTTCTGTTTCGCCTTGTGTCCATATTTGCTGTGGTTTTAATTTGCTCTTATTTTCTGGATTGATAAAGAACAATCCTTTATTAGAAGCAATGGCCTGACTGCCAGAACTAGGTCCTTCATTAGGCTTAGCTGTATAATCGATTTTGATTTTGAATTCTTCATCTCTGGAATAAACCTTATCTAAGGTTATATCTAACAGCATTTGATTATAGTCATAGTTCAGGTCTTTACCATTCAGTGTGATAGAATGGATATCAAAACCCTTTGCATCCAATATCAATCGATCTGTATCATAGAAAAGTGGAGAAATCAAAAGTTCTGCCTCACCCAAAACATGTTGCTTTTGCCAGTCAAAGGAAACCGCCAATTTTGTGTGTATGAGATCATGCGTTCTTGTTGCTGATGCTCTATATAAATCTATAGTCTCAGGAATGGCCGTCTCAGCAACAGCCGGAGCAGTTACAACCAAGGTGTCTAAAAGACGTTCATCTATGATTACTTCTGGGACAGAAACCACGTCTTTAGTGGTCTTACATGCTCCCAAAACAATTAGCAGCAGGCAGGCTACTGATATTCTAACATTTTTCATAATCGCAATATTCAGCTTACAAATATACTTTATCTATAGACGATTAAGCTAAATATATAAGTCACATATAAGCTGCAAAAACCCCACTTGATTTCATTTTTAGCTTGGGGACTACAAATGGTTTCTTATCTTTAAAATTATTCCAATCGATGTGCTCTTATCATGTCGATTACAATTGACTACATTCTATGCGTACAGGTTTCGTTATTTTATCTCTAGTGCTAATAGGTCTTATTGCCGCTGCATCCTATTTCTTCAGTATGAACTTCTTATGGATACTCATATTAGTAGTGCCCTTACTGCTCATAGGATTCATAGATTTCTTCCAAACCAAAGCTGCTATTAAAAGAAACTTTCCCGTGCTGGGCAGGTCACGATTCATAGCAGAATGGCTCAGACCTAAACTATACCAGTACTTTATAGAACCAGATACAGATGGGAGACCATTCTCTAGACTGAAGCGGAATATTGTCTACCAAAGAGCCAAAGGCATTAATGACACTACGCCTTTCGGCACACAAAGAAATGTATATGATGAAGGTTATGAATGGATGAACCACAGTATCTCTCCATTGGATTCTCATAAAATGGACCAGCACCCTAGAGTCACTATTGGAGGCCCGTCGTGTAAGCAACCCTATAGTTGTAGTCTATTCAATGTATCAGCTATGAGTTTTGGCTCACTGAGTAAAAATGCAGTCATGGCACTCAATGGTGGTGCTGCCATAGGCAATTTCGCTCACAACACGGGAGAAGGCGGCATCGCACCATACCATAATAAACACAATGGTGATCTGATATATCAAGTAGGCACAGGTTACTTTGGATGTAGAACTAAGGATGGGAATTTCGATGATGAACTCTTTCGTCAAAGAACGGCTGCTGACAATGTCAAAATGATTGAGATTAAGTTATCCCAGGGAGCCAAGCCTGGACATGGCGGCATACTCCCTGCTAAGAAAGCAACCGAAGAGATAGCTAAAATTAGAAATATAGAACCCCACAAAGCCGTCCATTCCCCTCCCTTTCACAAAGCATTTTCTACCCCAACTGGACTCTTGCAATTTATCAAAAAATGCCAGGAGCTATCTGGAGGTAAACCCGTAGGATTCAAGTTATGCGTTGGCCATAAGAGTGAGTTCCTAGCTATCTGCAAAGCCATGATAGAAACTGGCATTACACCAGACTTCATTAGTGTAGATGGAGGAGAAGGTGGGACAGGCGCTGCGCCGCTAGAATTCAGTGACTCGGTAGGTATGCCTGCCAAGGAAGGACTAGCCTTTGTATATAATGCCTTGGTAGGTTTCAATCTAAAGAAGCAGATTTCACTTCTATTTGCTGGGAAGATTGCCTCTGGATTTGACATATTCAAGGCCATTTGTCTAGGCGCAGATGCCTGCTATAGTGCCCGAGCTATGATGATGGCAGTAGGTTGTATCCAAGCACTGGAATGCAATCATAACACCTGTCCGACAGGCGTAGCCACTCAAGACCCTTCACTGGTCAAAGGGCTAGTGGTTTCAGACAAGAAGCATAGAGTCGCTAATTATCATAAAGAAACCCTAATCTCATTTATAGAATTATTGGCCGCGGCTGGACTCGACCACCCTGATAAACTCAATCGACTGCATGTCTATCAGCGTATAGACCAGCATGTAACTATGAGTTATTATAAGCTATACCCTTACATACCTGAAGGTTGCCTATTAAGCCATGATTCTTATCCAGAGGATTGGTATGAATATATGTCACTATCTGACCCAGCCAGTTTCTTGCCCAAATTTGATATCGTTTTCATAGAAGAAGACTAGGAAGCTTTAGGTGTAATAGATTTTAAGGTGCAATGACTACAGGTTTAGCAGTAATCGTCATCCTGACTGTCTGCTACTTGTCACTTTTTGGTCCTATACCTTGATTGTAGTGCCTATGTATGAAAGTCTAGAATTCCTGTAGTACCAAAATGAGAAGGTAGTGGAGCGATTTTCTGTCTTATAAGTACAAAACGCAATTACCATGAAAAATTTAATAACAATTATCGCGCTTATCACAATCACTTCAGCAGTGTTCGCTAATACAACGCCAGAAGTACTTGTCTCTACAGAAGTAGTTGAGATTGTTTCAGCAGAACATCATGGTATATTCTCTAATACAGCATTTGACGCTGAAACTGAGAGCTTGGTTTTTGATACATTCAATAACATATCTGCAGTACAAATCTTCAATAGTGAAGGAAAATTGGAATTCCAACTGCCCGTTATGTCTAACAATGTTCAAATAAATAAGAATCTATTCGATTCAGGAGAGTACAGATTAGGATTTGTGATAGAAGGTCTTGCAGATGTACTTTTTACAGAAGTAACAATAAAATAGAAAAACTACGGGATTAGTCACCTCGCAAAAAAGATAGAGTATTTAAGGTGAATGAGCGGCATGAAATGCAGGATTGACTAAATGTCAATCAGAGCGAAAGAACTGCAACATCAGTTGCAGCATATTGTCAGCCCATTCAAAAACCACGGGATTAGTCACCTCGCAAAAAAGATAGAGTATTTAAGGAAGCAAGATTAGTCACCTTGCAAAAAACAGCCTCTGAGGAATCGGAGGCTGTTTTTTTATGATTACATCTCTTTGAAGCCCAAATACCTATAAATCTCAACTTTAATCAATATCCTCAATTACAGAGTTCTACATATTATAAATAATCATAATTTGTAATAAAATATGTGTTACTTTTGTCAGTCAAAACTGACTACATTGATTGCGTATTTAGAAGGAAAACTGACTTACAAATCACCGACTCTGGTCCATATGGATGTCGGGGGGATAGCCTATGAAGTCAACATATCACTCAACACTTTTGCTGCTCTAGAAGAGCTGGATAAGGGTAAGTTATATACCCAACTGATTATCAGGGAAAACGAGCACTCTTTGTATGGTTTTCACACTGCCTCAGAGAAGGACTTATTTAGTAAACTTATCTCTGTTAAAGGCATAGGGCCGAATACCTCTAGGGTTATTTTGTCTTATATGACCCCTTCTGAGACAAAGACAGCTATACTGCATGACAATGCAGCAGCATTTAAGAAGGTAAAAGGTGTAGGACCAAAGACTGCTCAGCAAATTATCCTGGATCTGAAGAATAAAATTGCCAAAGAAAGCCTAGAAGGGGTACCTATGGAAAAAACTTCAGTCAATACTACACGAGATGAGGCAATTTCAGCGTTAGTAGCCTTAGGTTTTCCAAGGTCTCAGGTAGGAAAAATGGTAGATAAAGTCCTTTCTCAGGACAATTCTATAAATCAGGTAGAAGTTTTGATAAAGTTAGTTCTTAGACAAATTTCTTAACCTTTCAGTTTTCCCTCAAGTGCCTATAGAATCTAATCTGCTGATAATCAGTATCCTATACAGAAATGAATATTAATTAGAGTTGCATTGTATTTGACTACGATTTTCTTTTAAGATGAGTAAAGGATCGCTGAAACGTCCGCCAATAAAACTCAAATAAGAAAGCAAGAAACTTTAGTCAATTATTCCAACATAAAACAATATTAAATACGTTAATCATAGGTGCTCACTAATTCGACTTTTTTCGACTCAGTCAATTAGAGGATAGCGCATAGAATATATTTGATAAGTAATGACAAGTACGCTTAAGATTGCAATAGGAGTCTTGCTAAGTAAACTACTGATAATGTGTCTGTTATCACCGTTACTAGCTTATGGACCCATTGGACCGCAGGATAATCCGTCCCCACGCATACACCACATTCCGGTGGTTATGGATACAATCCCTATGATTGACAGGCAGGGTGATTTCATTCATGACCCTACTAATAATCCATTCGATATACTCCCATCGGAGTTAGAACAAAGTGTAGAGTATGATCCAGACACTGATACCTACATAATCTACGAGAAAATCGGTGATGAATACTTCCGTTCACCTACATTTATGACTTTTGATGAGTATCTAGCTTGGAAAAGCAAAGAGCAGGAAAAGAAATACTTCGAAAAGTTGTCCGGTCTAGGGGATACCTATAAGAGTGCCAGTGGAAAGACAGACCCCATGACCAAAATCGACATCGAAAAGAATCTCATAGATAGATTATTCGGTGGTAATGGGATTACGATAGAACCTCAGGGAAGTATAGATTTAAATTTTGGCGCCAGATATAACAGAAACGATAACTCATTTGCACTTAATACGCAGCAAACACGTCAGCTGCAAGTACCCATTTTTGACATGGACATTCAGATGAATGTTGATGGAAAGATTGGAGATAAGCTCGATTTAGGATTTAACTATGATACCAATGCCACTTTTGACTTTGATCAAGAGATTGCCTTGGTCTATAATTCTGAAGAATGGACTGAAGATGATATCATCAAAAAAATAGAAGCAGGAAATGTAAGCTTACCACTGAGAAGTAATCTGATTCAAGGAGCCCAAGAATTATTCGGGATCAAAACCGAACTACAGTTTGGTCGCCTTAGACTGACAGGTGTATTATCACAGCAGCGATCTTCACAAGGAAGTCTGCAAGTAGAAAATGGCGCCACTGTCCAAGAATTCGAATTAAAGCCACAGGACTACGATGAAAACAGACACTTCTTTTTGTCTCACTATCACGTAGAGAACTTCGAGCAGGCTCTAGAAAATTTGCCCTACATCAACAGTAATTTCAGAATCACTAATCTAGAGGTTTATGTTTCTGATGACAGAGCCAATTTCCAGACTGATCAGACAATGATTTGTGCTATAGCGGATATGGCGGAACCGGACATAGAAAATTTTACTAATCCAGCCAATACATCCATACAGATTAATACAAATCCACTGCTCGTACAAAAGACGAGTGATGTAAACGGCGAACGACTACCTGACAATAGGGTTAATAATATATTCGAAAAGGTAACGACGGACCCTAGGGTAGCAAGATCTGGTGACGCCACTAATATATTAAGAAACACCTATGGGTTTACCCCAAATGTAGACATGGAAATATTCCAAGGAAGAAAATTATCCGAGTCTGAATATTTCTATAATCCCGAATTGGGTTTTGTTTCATTAAATGTGAGACTGAGACCTAATCAGGTGCTTGCCGTTTCTTATGAATATTTCTACACTGGGAATACCATCAATGGAGAAGAAGAATTATATAAAGTAGGTACTACCTCAGACGAAGGATCAGTATCTAACGCTGATGCCACAGGCCAAGTTCAGTCTCCAGGATTGTTATATACGAAACTTATAAAGTCAGCCAGTAATAGAGTAGACTTACCTACCTGGGATCTCATGATGAAGAATGTATATCCTATGAGATCTAATCAGCTCAATGAAGGTGAGTTCGAGTTTGATATCTTTTATGAGAATGATGATGAAAACTTAGGGTTAGTTAAATTTCTACCTATCGATGAAGGGCGGTTCCGTTTCTTACCTTTACTGAATCTTTTTGGTTTGGACGAGCTCAATAGTAGATTGGACCCTCAGCCAGATGGTAGGTTTGATTTTGTGCCAGGTGTTACTGTCGTGCCATCTAATGGTTCACTGATATTCCCTAAACTAGAACCTTTTGGATCTGCTATAGAAGAAGCAATAGACCAAGAATTACCCTCCTCCATTACAGAACCCCAGAGGTCAGCTATTATAGAAAGATTTTCATTTACAGAACTCTATGATACTTCGCTAGTAGTTGCAGAACATAATAATCTGGTAAACAACAAATTTGTCATGGTGGGTAGAGTGCGGTCAGCTGCTTCTTCCGAATATTCGCTGGGGGCTTGGAATGTACCACAGGGTTCCGTTACAGTAAGGGCTGGTAGTGTAGAGCTACAAGAAGGTGTGCACTATGACGTAGATTATGGGATTGGACGTGTAAGAATACTTGACCAATCTTTAGTACAACAAGGTGTTCCTATCAATATAGATTTTGAAGATAACTCTGCCTTTAGTTTGCAGCAGAAGAATCTGATGGGTTTGCGAGCCGAGTATCAGTTCAGTGAGAACTTCTATGTTGGTGGTACCGCACTGCGATTGCAAGAAAGACCATTCACACAAAAAGTAAATTTTGGTGATGATCCTATAAAGAATAAAATCTATGGGCTGGATGTAGATTACAGTAAAGAAGCGCCTCTGGTCACTAAGATTCTAGACAAGCTGCCTTTCTTCAGTACTAACCAGGCATCCAATATCAATTTTTCTGCAGAAGTTGCCGCCTTGCGTCCTGGTCATAATAGAGCTATTAATAGTCAGGAAGATGGTGCAGGTGGTGATGGGATAGTAAGTTTGGATGATTTCGAAGGCGCCGTTAGTGGGTTCCCTCTTAGTTCACAACCTAACAGGTGGACCCTCGCTAGTGTACCCGGCACAAGACCAGAATCACGGTTCTCAGATAGTGACAATCAAGATGTAAGACTTTCAGGGGTCAACAGAGCAAGGTTGTCCTGGTATATTATAGACAGATTTATCAATGTAGATCCTACCATTGTCAACTCAAATGCATTTACGAGGAGAATACAACAGCCAGACCTTTTTGATAGGCAGATTGCTCAAGGGCAATTGCAAGATTTACTGACTTTTGACCTCACCTATTTCCCAAATGAGAGGGGCCCTTATAATTATGATTTACCACAGGGCACCGTGTTTGCTTCAGGAGATAGCATTAGTTCAGGGATAAAACTTTCTACTGATGGACAACAAATAGAACTTAAGTCACCAGAAACAAGATGGGCCGGCGTACAGCGGTACCTCCCTAATAACGATTTCGAGACGGCTAATTATGAATTTATAGAATTCTGGATGCTAGATCCTTATGGTGAAAGGCCAGATGGTGTAGAACCCACAGATAACGAAAGAGGGGATTTGACCTTCCATCTAGGAAATGTCTCAGAAGACATATTGCAAGACGGAAAACAATTCTATGAGAACACCCTTTCGCAGAATGGTGAAGAAATAGAACTTACAACCTCAAATTGGGGTAATATTCCGACAGCCACGCCTATAAT
>CAZIMH010000095.1:0-9744 GCA_964540155.1 uncultured Saprospiraceae bacterium | reverse complement strand
CTCATACCACTGCCTGAAAAGAGTGGCACCAAGAGTATATCTAGGCTTTTGATAAATTCTATTGCATCATCAACTTCGCCATGCATTACAAACTGTGGTAAATTCAGATTGTATTTTTGGCCAGCGTTACGTCCTGCGAGATGGAACTCTAGGTTTGGAAATTGCTGAATGATTTCATTCCAATGATCTAGTAACCAATTTATTCCTTCGATATTAGGCTTCCAATCCAATGAACCTATATATCCAATTTTAATTGGGTGCGAAAATTCATTCTTAGTCAATGTATACTTGGACGAGTCAAGACCGACAGGAACAACATACTTATCGCCCAAATAATTTCTTTTCTTGTACTCCTTTGAATCTATGTGAGTAATCGGTAGAAGCAAATCATATTGGCCCTGGATACCAGACTCAAAGTTTTGCATTCTATTTGCGCATAAATTATAGTACCATGACTTTACTGTAGATTTGGTTTTATGTGCTAGATTCTGCCAGATTTCGGACTCAATATTGTGAGATCTCATAATAACTTTAGCAGTACTATACTTGCGAACTATTGATATATAAGAAGCCATATAGAGGCCCTCTAGTTGTATTATGTCAAAATCATTGTTGGCTAGAAGCTTTTGTAATTTTGAACTGAATCCTTCGTAGACAAATCGGTCGATGTTATATGATCTATTAGTCCATAAATTTTTAAAAGCACTCCAATATGAGATTCCTGTATCTAAATAGACTTTGTGAATTTCTTTGTAGTGCCCTAATTCATCAGGCAAGTTTTCCCACTCTACATGATGCTTTGAAGTATTAAACGATAAAAGGCTAATCTCACAACCAGACTCGGCTAATCCTTTGCTTATAGTATAGATAGCGACCGATTCACCGTCTTTTAAAGGATAAGGTACTTTCTTACAAAGCTGAAGGATTTTCATTCGAAGCAAAATTATAGAATTATTACTGTTGCTTGAGCAGATTATCCTTATTAATATCTAGTTTAGTTCTATGCTTGAAGCGAAGAATATTTTTAAGTCATATGACGATTTAGAGGTTTTGAGAGGAATAGATATTAAGATTCCTGCGTCCACAATTACATGTATAACGGGAAAATCTGGTGCTGGCAAAAGCACCTTGCTCCATATACTTGGCAGTTTAGACCTTCCTGACAAGGGAGAAGTAATATTAGATGGTCGCTCTTATACAAAGATGAATAAATCCACTTTGGCGGCATTCAGGAATGAAAAAATAGGATTTGTATTTCAGTTTCATCATTTGCTACCTGAGTTTACAGCATTAGAAAACGTCTGTATTCCAGCATTCATCAAGAAAGTGTCCAAGAAGGAGGCAGAAAAGCAAGCAGAGCAGCTGCTCGAATATATGGGTCTGTCAAATCGAACACATCACAAACCATCTGAGTTATCTGGAGGAGAACAACAACGTGTCGCCGTAGCAAGAGCACTTATCAATAAGCCCCTAGTTGTTTTTGCTGATGAACCAACTGGCAATCTGGACAATCAAACTTCAACGGAACTGCATAGACTCTTTACTAGTCTACAGGAAGAAATGGGACAAGCATTCGTTATAGTCACCCACAACCAGGAATTAGCTACAAAAAGTGACAGATGCCTGGAAATGTCTGACGGAAAAATTCTGAATAGCTTTACGCCTTAGACGAAAGCCTTCTTACGGAAATTGATACATGGCTGAGGATAGTCAAATTTAGTGCTATCCAGCTTTTCACTAAAGGGATCAAATAGAAAATTGAGAGGTGCATCCTTCAACTCTGGAATCCATTCTCTCATATATTCTCCCTTTGGGTCATATTTCTTTGCCTGTAGAGGGATATTAAAATATCTGTCTTCTCTTGCATCTGACCCTACACCAGCAATATAATTCCAGTTACCATAATTGCTGCATGGATCATAATCTATAAGCATTGATTCGAAATATTCAGCGCCCCACAACCATTTCAGTTGCATATCTTTGACTAGGAAACTGGCAACATTCTGCCTACCTCTATTAGACATATATCCAGTGGCATTCAATTCTCGCATGTTGGCGTCTATAAATGGAATACCAGTCTTACCTGATGACCACTTATCGAATAAGGTTTTATTCTCATAATACTGAGAAGGCTCAACATCTCTTGTCCCTGTTATTCTAAAAATCTTATCCCCGTGCTTCTTCGCCATAAATCGAAAAAAATCTCGCCAAAACAATTCAAAAACTAACCAATAGGTTGACTTGTTTTTTGTGACTTGATCTTCGAACTTCTTGATTTCGGAATATATCAACTTTGGCGAAAGCGTCCCTTTAGACAGATGTGCTGAAAATTTAGAAGAGTAATCTCTACCGTACAAACTATTTCTTGTCTCTTTATAATTTGCAACTAGATTAGAATCCCAGAGGTAATACTGTAGCTCCTTGAGTGCTTGCGTCTCGCCTCCTTTCAGAAATGAAGGCGATTGGCTATTGGAATTAACAGCAGATGTAGATGAAATTTCTCCTTGATCTAAAGCAATAGAAAGAGGTACAATCTTTTCTGGCCTTGGAAGCGGCGCTCTTATATTCACAAACTTTTCGACCTCCTTTCTAAAAGAGGTAAATATATCCGGGCAGTGAGTTACTGGGAATGGCAAATCTGCTGTGTAATAAAGCATCTTGCCTCTGAAATATCTGATCTCTTGCCCTATAGACCACATAGCATTTTCTAACTTATCTTGCACTTCGACTTCTTCCCTAGTTCTTTCCCTGTTACAGTATATATAATTCGTTTTGCACTCTCTAGCAATTTCTGGAATTATTGATTCAGGATGGCCCTGCCTGATATACAAATCAGAACCCAATTCTTGTAAGTTCTTCCTTAAATCAGTCAAACTCTCTTGTAAAAAAGTTCGTCTAAACTTACCCATCTTATCAAATCCCAATGGTGTTTTACCATGAAGTAAGCGAGGGTCTTCTACATAAAGAGGTATGATTTCATCATTATGAGAAAGGGCATCTAAGAGTGCTTCATTGTCATGAATTCTTAGATCGTTTCTAAACCATACAATAGACCTTTTCATGGGGCTAAATCTTGCGAATATCTATGGGTATTATGAAGTACATTTGTACCATTAAAGAAACAAATTAATAAACAAGAAGTTGAATTTGATGCGGTATTATCTACTATTTTTCTGCTTAGCAATTTTTGTGTCCTGTAACTCAGAGTTCGTCAGCGCAGAAGTAAAGCAGTCTTATGAGGAAGTTATGAGAATCCATGACGAAATTATGCCAGAGGTCAGTACGATAAGACGCCTAAAAAAGAAGGTGAAGAAAGTAGAGGATACTAGTGATGAAAAGGCCATACTTATCAAACAATTAGAAGATGCTAATGAAGGGATGATGGCCTGGATGGCGGAGTTTGATTTAGATAGAAAAGCAGCAGAAAAACAACAACTAGATTATCTGGATGGTGAAATGAAAAAAATAACCAAAGTCTCCGATGATATGGTGAACACTATAAAGATTTCTAATGAATATCTGAAATCTAATAATCAATGAAAAGCTTAAAAAATAGCCTGCTAGCCATTTTCGTAATTGCTTCATTATCAGCGTGTAAGCAGACCGATACTACTACCCTACCGATAATTGGACATATAGATATTGTCAATGGAGACACTATATTTCACAAAATTCCAGCTTTTCAGTTTATAAGCCAAGATGATGAAATTATAGATAACAAATCGCTGGCTTCTAGCCTATACATCACTGATTTTTTCTTTATGTCTTGTCCTTCAATATGCCCTAAGGTAAAAAAGCAAATGTTGCGTATTTATGACAGGTATGAACAGCAAGATTTAATCAAGTTAGTAAGCCATACAATAGACCCCAAACGGGACACGCCGGATAGGCTAAAGCAATATGCTGAAAACCTAAATGTGAATACAAATAAATGGTTATTTCTGACTGGAGATCAAGATGAAATACTGGACATTGCAGATGACTACTTTGTTGCCGCTATGGAAAATGAAGATGCACCTGGCGGGTTTGATCATTCAGGTAAAATTCTGCTGGTAGATACCAAAGGTCATATAAGGGCATTTGCAGATGGGACTGACCCTAAAAGTATAGATGGATTCTTCCACGATATAGATAGACTTCTATATGAATACGGAATATAAAAAATGGATAGGTACCCTTCTGTTCTGTAGTCTTATTAGCTTATCTCAATGTGATGTTGTAAAATATCCGTACGGTCAAAGGCTGTATCAAAACCTATGTGCAGATTGCCATATGGATGACGGTAGTGGGTTGTCTTCATTATACCCAAGTTTAGTAAATGAAAAGCTATCTAGTGAATACACACTAATACCTTGTTTTGTCCGATCTGGTTCTGTGAATGATGACAATGTGCTGAAGATGTTACCGATGAAAGATGTTAGTGATGTAGAAATAACTAACATCATAAACTATATCTTAAATGATATGAATAACGTACACCTTAATGTAGGACTACAGGAGGTTCAAGATCTATTATCATCCTGTCATCCTGCAATCCAATAAAAACAAATTGTACTATGAAAAGATTTATTCTTTCAAGTATAAGAATTAGAAGTCAAGCATCTCAGATTATAGATGCTCTAATCAATTTTGACAAATTAAAACAATGGTGGGGAGTGGATGGCGGAATCATAGAGCCTAAGGATGGAGGCATTTATTGTATAACCTGGCTTAAATCAGATCATGGCGTAAAATTCGTAAGCACGGGCAGAATCAAACTCTTAGATAAAAATGCCTATTTACATTTAGAGGACATGATTTACATAAACTCTGAAAAAGGAATACTGGGACCTTATGATATTCAATATGAATTAGAATCAAGTGCAAACTATTGCGTTCTGTCAGTAAAACAATCTGGATTTAAAAAAGAGAAAAGTGAATTTTGGTATTATGAAGCTGTAGAGAAAGGGTGGCCAGAAGCCCTGGTGATGCTTAAAAAATATCTTGAAAATTCATGAACAGATGTCTTATTCTAATTACGTGAAAATCTTCTTCGACGAATGAAATTCCAAATCAATCCAAGTGTGAGGACAAGTCCAATCGGACCTAATATATTGATTAGTTGCCAACAAAGTTTGTTGTTGGCTAGCTTCACCTGATCTAATAATCTCAGTTGGACATTTCTAGTTCTGGCTTCCATCAATCCATATTCATCAGTCAGATAATCAATGAGATTCTCCGCAAACTCGCCATTTCCATTATACACCATGGGTTCCCATTTGTTATACCCAAGCGGACTTATTCTGTTAGACGCAGCGTCATAAAGATTCTTGAAAATTTCAGCATCAGTGATAAACACTTGTGACGTAGGTGGTGACTTCTCTATGAACTCTCTGTTAAGGTCTTTTAGTCCTTGGAGCATTCCCTCTCCTACTCTATTCTTGTAAAAAGATTCAAATTGTCCTTCTACTAAAACAGCTGCAGGAAGATGCTTTTTATTATATACTTCATCCCTTTGTTCTACCTTCAGGGTCTCAAAAGAAAGTCTCATGGGATAAGCCTGGAATCGGCTATTACGAGAACTGGTCAATAAAGTTGTATGCGTTAATTCATTTCTCCCAGAGAGTGATTCTATTGTACTAGGAAAATTAGAATAGACCCGATCAATATTATTTACTATTGGGTGCTGATTAGATGATTCTAGCAATGGATAATATACCCATGGAAATAATTCTTGCTGAGATTTATTTCCTAACTTTCCTATGACCTGAGGAATTTTAGAATTGACTTTATCTAGTATCAAATCTTGTTTTAGCCTCACCCCATATTTAAAGAACATATCATCTAGGCCAAGATTAGTAGGTCTAGGAATGTACACCCCATTCACATTTATACTATCGACATTCACATCTAATGACTCAACTATCCAAATAACTTTTCCGCCTCCCATGATATACTGATCTATCATGAATTTTGTTCTATCCTTCAGTGGCACCGTAGGACTGGCTACAATAAGCGCTTCTATATCATCTGGTATATAATACGTCGTGTCTAAATCAATTCTTTCAGTCGTAATGGTACTTTTCATTCCAGTCTCAAAGGTTGCCGTCTGCGAAGGCACTAGCTCTCCATTCCCTGCAGTAAATAATACCCTAGGAAGTCCTTTAGAAATTAGTGTTTTAATGGTTTTAGCCAATTTATACTCAATCGTATTTTCTGATTTATTGAGCATGATCTCAGGGTTCTCGCCTTTGAGTTGAGGTTCTAGAAGGTTAATTGGAATTCGTCTAGCACCATACTTAACTATTGCATAAGGGTAAATTAATTTTTCTACCTTCTTATCGTCTTCCATTACAATTAAGTTGCCTGGAAAGATGCCATCTTTAGCAAGGTTTTCTCTTACTAAATTTGCCTCTTTAGGCGTTCCAGCTGATGGGTCTCTGAAGGTAAATTCAACACGGCCATTGACACTTCTGAATTGCTTAAGAACTTCTTCTGTTCTATTACGCAATCGTTTATATCCTGAAGGCAATTCACCTTCTAATAGAATGTCTATAAGTATAACATCATCTACTTCGTTCAATAGCTTTTCTGTGGAACTAGTCAAGGTAAACCTCTTGTCCTCAGTTAAATCAAGAAAGCTGTAAAATCTTTGGGAAATTACATTCAACAAAAGTATGATGACGGCAATTATTATCGTCTGCAATATCATTTTAGCCCCTCCTTTCTTTCCTACCATCTTCTTCTATCTAGTGAAACAATTGTAAGCCATAAGAACAAACCAGAAACACTTAAGAAGTAGATGATGTCTCTGCTATCCAATCTGCCTTTACTGATATTATCATAATGATACTCGATACCTAATGACTTGATAAAGTCATCCAACCTTCCAAAAAACATAGGCAAATCACTTAAAAATGAAAAGGCGAAAAAGAGTAAAAAACAAGTAAATGCAGCCAGTATAAAAGCAACTATCTGATTAGATGTAAGACTTGATGTAAAAATCCCAACAGCTACATATACAGCTACCAAAAAGAATAAGCCGATGTAAGAACCGATAACGGCTCCATTATCTATGTTCCCTGGTGGATTACCCAATTTATAAATACTTATATAATAAATCACTGTAGGTATAAGCGCAAGAATCACTAGCGTTATACATGCAAGATACTTTCCTGCTACTATCTGCCAATCCGTCAATGGTTTCGTAGTGAGAAATTCCATCGTACCCCTTTGCTTTTCGTCTGCGAATGAATGCATAGTCAAAGCAGGGACGAGGAATAAAAATACAAGCGGGGCAATACTAAATAGTTGGCCCATGCTCGCATAATTATAGCTAATCACACTGGTGCCAGAGAATACCCACATAAACAAGCCAGTAATTAAAAGGAAAATTACTAGAACAATAAATCCTGTTAATGAGCTCAAGAAGCTTCCTAGTTCTTTGAAATAGACACTCCTCATCCTCTATCTTTTTGTTCTTTGGTAGCTGATTTAAATACAGATTCCAAGGAAGCCTTAGCCATACTCATCCCTAACACCTTATTACCAGCATCTACTACTGCATCGAAAATGCTTTCACGGATATCACCATTAGAAGTTGTCCGAATTTCATAAACTCGTGATGATACTATATCTACTGATTCTACCTCAGGTAGTTTTAGGAGTATTTCTTTACTGAGATTATGGAGAAGCTCTAACTTAATAAGCGTTGATTGTTGAGAGTTTTTCTGTAATTGTCTCAAACTATCATCTACTACAATTTTGCCTTTATCCAGAATAATTATTTTATCCGAAATAGATTCTACTTCTTGTAGAATGTGGCTAGAAAATATAATAGTCTTATCTTTTTTAAGGCTTGAAATTAAATTTCTAATTTCAATAAGTTGATTTGGATCCAAACCAGATATAGGCTCATCCAATATTAAAACCTCTGGATCATGAATCATGGCTTGAGCTAATCCTACCCTCTGGCGGTATCCTTTAGACAAGGAGGAGATTAACTTATTCCGCTCTCGTTCTAACCCTACTAACTCTATAAGCTCAGATATGCGTTCTTTTTTGTTCTTTATCTTATGAATACCTGCTACAAAATTGAGATACTCTTTTATATACATATTGGTATATAAAGGGTTATGTTCAGGAAGGTAACCTATTTTACTTCTAATCTTTAGATCATCCTTTCCTGCCTCAAGGCCACACACTACTGCAGCCCCAGATGTTGCAGGCATAAAGCAGGTCAATACCTTCATAGTGGTTGTTTTACCTGCACCATTAGGTCCTAGCAAACCTAGGATTTCACCTGGTTTGGCACTAAAACTCACATCATCTATCGCTCTCTGTGTGCCATAGATTTTAGTTAATCCTGTTACTTCTATGCTCAATTGCTATCTGGATATATTGTATTAAACACCTCATGAACATCAAGCGCATCCTCTACTGAATATGTGCTTATCTCTGTTCTTCTGAGACTGTAAAGATACGCCGATGTGTTTAATTCAGCACCTAAGTCTCTAGCAAATGCTCTTATATAAGTCCCCTTTCCGCACAAAATGTCTACGGCAACTATTGGTAAGTCATAATTTAGAACCTTAACATGGTGATAAAATACACGTTTAGTTTTGGGTTTGAAATCCTTATTCTGCCTTGCAAGTCTGTACATAGGTACACCATCAACTTTAGTAGCAGAATAATTAGGGATAACCTGTTCCATCTCTCCTTTAAATCTTGAGATTTTCTCCTCTATTAGCTGGGAGTTAATGTGTGATATATCCTTAATATCTATTTCTGATTTTTCCCTATCCAATGTTTCTGTTGTAGCACCTAGCTTGACCTCTCCAATGTATCTTTTATCATGATTTTCTTCTTGCGGAATTCGCTTAGTATACTTACCAGTAAAAATCATTAAGAGCCCCGAAGCCAATGGATCCAAAGTGCCATTATGTCCTACTTTAAATTTTTTTTGATTATACTTTTTTCGCAATGCGAATCTCAACTTATTGACCACATCAAAAGATGTCCATTCTAACGGTTTATCTATTAAAATAACAGCCCCTTGCTGAAAATCCACCTTGGAAACATCTACACCTTTCTTTACTACTATCATTGTACAACTGAAAATATAATTAAGCTAATACCAACTATAATGCAATAGAACGCAAACCAATCTAATTTAGCTCGCTTTACAATACTAATCATAAATGTGCAGGCTAGAACACCAGTAATCATTGCCGAAATAAACCCTGCTATCAAATAACTCAATGATGGCATATGGCTCATCAAATCTCCACTCAAAACGTCCTTGGCCATTTTTCCAAAAATGAGGGGTACGACCATAAGAAATGAAAATCTTGCAGCTTCTTCCCTTCGTATATTGAGTAGAAGCGCAGTGCCGATTGTGGCACCTGACCTTGAGATACCGGGGATTATAGCTATTGCTTGCGCTATCCCTATAATGAAAGCTTTCCCAAAGGTTAAGGGACGTGTCGTATCCTCCACTCTCTGAGATAGGAAGAGAATTATACCCGTTACTAATAACATAAAAGCGACTAGCATTATTTGGCGATGAAAGAAGGTTTCTATAAAATCTTCAAATCCTAACCCTACAACTACAGCGGGTATCATACTGAGGATTATAAACCATATGAAATGTCTATCAGACTTATCTCGTGGCTTAAAAAACCGATGTATAAGTGAAGCTATATCTTTCCTAAAAACAAGAATCGTAGAAATGGCAGTTGCAAAATGTAAGAAAACCGTTGTAAG
>CAZIMH010000094.1:0-9894 GCA_964540155.1 uncultured Saprospiraceae bacterium | reverse complement strand
ACTGATAATTATATTCAGGACATTTGTTGCGATGGTAAGAATCATAGGTGATATCGCATCCTGCATACCGAAGAACCATCCCCGCATGGCCATCAACATAATCACGGCAGGTGCGGCCAAGACTCTTATAGAGAAGTATTGTAAGGCAAGTTCTTCGACGGATTCAGAAGCACTGAGTAAGCTAAAGCAAGCATTGCCTAACGGCTTATGTAGTATCAATATGAGTAGGCCAAATCCTAATCCGATCAGTGTAGATCGCCAAAACAATCTGTAACATTCACGAATATCTTTTTTACCGTAGGCTTGTGCGGTAAGCCCTGTCGTACCAGGTCTAAGAAATCCGAGCCCCCAATACAGGATATTGAATATGATGCCACCGACTGCAATGGCTCCAATGTAGACAGGGTCACCTAATCTTCCCATAAGGGCAGTATCAACAATACCTAGTAAGGGAATAGAAATGTTAGCAATAATATTGGGCAGGGCTATCTTTCGGATTTCTCTATCCAGTAGCTTAGTTCCCCCTTTCAACGAGTTCTGCGTTAATCAAAATGAAACTGACTAAACTGTAATCAGTTGTATTTACATGCATAGTGCCTTTAAAGGTGAGAATCTCATCCATTAGAAAGCGTCGCTTAGGCGCTTTAGTTAGTCGGACCTCGATAATGCTTTCTAATCCAGCACCTCCGCAGAAGAAGCAATTAGCGTTGGGGTATTTGGATAGAATAACTAATTGATCTTCCATCACAGGAATATGATAGCCTTTGATAGTGATTTCTTGACCATCTAAGGCGACAATATCTGGGTCTTCTTCGAGAAGACTCGCATAGGCCCCAAAATCTTCCAAATAGACATCTTTGAAGGTGGCATCCTCGAATAAGGCCCAACTAGTCTCAGCTTGTGCAGAGAGACTGATTACACTGAAAAACAATAATCCAATGATGAATAATCTGTGTATGTAAATTCTAAGAGCCATATATATTATAAGAAAACGAAATTTATAGCGACGAAGTTATGCTTTTCTTACAATGCCTTCAGAAAATATTCTGGCAAGGAACTCTGCGACTTTATGATTGTCAAAGTGGGTGTTGACTGACATGTTATTCAGGAATAACTCTGCAGGGGTGCCTATAAGAACGTAGCTAAGAATTTGTTCCTCTATTTCATCTCTAATAGTCAGTTTATCATTCAGTGATCTTATGTCCTTTTGCAAGTCTTTTATGATCGTCCTTATGACGTGACTTTTGTATGAGGCGCTTCTGATATAAGCTTGATTATTCTGATGAAAACTCTTCATCTCCGGGCTAGAAACGAAATCAAAATAGGCTTTGAATGTTGCGTATAACTGTCCTTGTACGGTTGTCTTTTCTCGCCGACTTTTTTTGGTTATTTCTCCAATTTGTTGGTTAATGAGCTCATTGACTTTGTTGAAGATATGCCGGATGTCAGTAAAGTAGTTATAGAAAGTACCACGACCTAGTGAGCATGATTCTACTATATCAGATACAGTAGTGTTTTCCATTCCCTTCTCTGAAAATAATCTTCTAGCGGCTTGCAGTAGTTGTAGTCTTACAGCCTCTTTGTTCTTCTCTCTCTTACCAGGTTCTATTTTACTTTTCATTTATATGTTTCAGGCATCGCATTAGTTGGAGGCCTTGCTAGAATCTCTCAAAGATACCAGCAATTCCTTGACCACCACCAATACAAGCTGTGACCATTCCATACTTTTGATTTCTACGCTTCATTTCATTGAGTAATTGTACAGTGAGTTTAGCGCCAGTGCATCCTAATGGGTGACCCAGAGCTACAGCACCACCATTCACATTTACATTTTTGTGATCTAGCCCTAAAGTTTTGATTACTGCCAAGGCTTGTGCTGCAAAAGCTTCATTTAATTCAGTTTGCTCTATATCGTTCAGACTTAGGCCAGACATCTTAATTGCTTTTGGGACAGCAGCACATGGACCTATTCCCATATAGAGAGGGTCTACTCCAGCTACAGAGCATGACATCAATCGTGCCACTGGCTCCAGTTTGAGTTGCTTTACCATTTCCTCACTCATGACCAAAGTGAAAGCTGCACCATCTGATGTCTGTGAGGAGTTACCTGCTGTCACAATACCACCTTTTTTAAATACTGCTCTTAATTTGCCCAATCCTTCCATAGAGGTGCCTCTTCTAAGTCCTTCGTCTGTATCTACAACATGAGATGATTCTATTCTCTTTCCATCTTTAACAAAGACGTCTTCTACAGTGACAGGCACTATTTCATCTTTGAAATAGCCATTATCTATTGCGTTGGCAGCTCTACTATGAGATTCTACAGAAAAGGCGTCTGCTTGCTCTCTTGTCACTTCGTACTTCACAGCAACTGCTTCTGCCGTATGACCCATACCAACATGGTAGTTGATATTATGTTGGTTAGCCTTATAACTAGGCGCCAGTTTGTATCCTGTCATAGGAACAGAACTCATGCTCTCAGTACCACCGGCTATGTATATGTGACCGTATCCAGCTCTGATTTTCCCTACGGCCATAGAGATGGCTTCTAATCCCGAGCCACAATACCGATTTATTGTGACTCCAGGAACATCTTGTCCCAGTGCTCTTGCCGCAATCAGTCTGCCTATTTGTAGTCCTTGCTCACCCTCTGGATTAGCACATCCAACAATTAAATCATCTACTGTATTTGGGTCCAACTGTGGTACTGAAGCGATAAGGTGCTTTATGATATCCACAGCCAAATCATCTGATCGGTAATTTTTAAATCCACCTTTATGTGCTTTGCCAACTGCTGATCTATACCCTTTAACTATATATGCGTCCATGACTTTCTAATTATTACTTGTTTAAAAAAAAATTAGTTTCTGAGAGGTCTGTTATTCATTAACATGTATTGTATCCTGTCTAACGTTTTTTGATTTCCTAGTAATGAAAGGAATGCTTCTCTCTCTAAATCGAGTAAATATTGTTCACTCACTTTTTGAGCACTAGTCAAATCACCTCCACACATTACATAAGCGACCTTTCGTGCGATTTCAACATCATAATCAGACATATAATTTCCTAATCTGAATTCATTAATCGCGGTGAAGAGAGTAGATAATCCGCCACGACCTAATACAGTAACATCTTTTCTTGGGACCGGTGCCACATAATTCTTTGCAAGTTCTATAACCAAGTCTTTAGCTAGGTTTATATTCTTAGGTGTCCTAGGTGTTACCTTGTCTTTGGTATTGAGAAGGAGATTCTTTTCATAGGCTTCCCATGCTGAAGTAGCGACCTCAGCAGTGGCGATTGGCTTGAAATGATCTATAAGAGTAGGGATTTGCACATCACCTTCGAAGAACTTGTCAGAGGCTCTTAAAGCCATTTCTTTCGTACCCCCACCACCAGGTAACAATCCTACGCCGACTTCCACAAGTCCTATGTAAGATTCTGCCGCACAGACAGATCCGTTGGCATGCATGGTCATTTCACATCCTCCGCCAAATACATATCCTTGTGTGGCATTGACTACAGGTACTTTTGACGTCCTCATGTACATGCAGATTTGCTGGAAAGAATTTACCATTTCATCCAGTTTGTCAAATTGCTTTTGCATGGCGAACATGCCTACATTCATAATGTTAGCACCTACAGTAAAATTTTCTGCATTGTTACCAACCACAACACCAGTCCAGCCCTCATTCTCTGCTTTTTGGATAGCTTCATGCAGTCCTTTGCCTATACCTTCTCCAATGGCATTACTTTTTGTTTGGAACTCTAGACACATCACACCATCTCCAATATCATGCACAGTACATTCTGTGTTCTTGAGTACTGGCGTTTTATCTCTCAGAGTATCTAGGATAATCATTCCCTGAGTACTCGGAACTGGCTGATAAGAGGAAGATCCTATATCATAATATGACTTCTGTCCATTTTCATTCTTATAGAAAGCCGTTGCGCCTTTATCTGACATAGATTGTATCCAATCAGGCAAGGATTCTCCTTGTTCCTTTATAAGGTCAATCCCTTTTTGCATTCCCAATTCATCCCATATTTCGAAAGGCCCCATAGACCAGCGATAGCCTGCCCGCATAGCATCATCTATACTGTAATAACTGTCACTTATCTCTGGCACCCTTATAGCAGAATATGAAAAGAGACTAGCAAAATACTCCTTGAGGAAAAGATTGCCTTTGGCCGTGCCGTCTACCAAAGTATTGAGTCGCTTACTCATAATCTCTATCTTTCTCGCTTCGCCCACTGATTCCAAGCGAGGTTTGATAGCCGTATTGTATTCAAGTGTTTTTAGGTCAAGTGCTTTGTAGATGCTTTTGCCCTTATCATCCCTTTCCTTGGTTTTTACATAGAACCCTTTCTTTGTCTTATTGCCTAGGAATTTATTCTCCAAAAGGAAATCTATGAATTTTGGATTACCAGCTTTTTTTACTTCTTCGAAAAATGGATCTCCAGGTGTGTTGTTAGATACGAAATTAGAAACCTTATCACCAGTATCTATACCTACTAAATCCTGAAGCTTAAAAGTTGCGGTTTTTGGTCTGCCTATTAATGGACCAGTAAGGGCATCCACCTCCTCTATTTTCATGTCATACTTCTCCGTCAGCTGATATGTCTTAGCGCCAGACATTACGCCGATTCTATTCGCTATAAAAGCAGGCGTATCCTTACACAGTACCGTATCTTTACCCAAGAATGAGTCACCGAATTCCATAAAGAAATCAGTCACAGATGGGTCTGTAGTAGTGTGGGGTATGATTTCCAGTAGCGACATGTACCTTGGTGGATTAAAAAAGTGGGTACCACAAAATCTCTTTTTGAAATCTTCTGAACGTCCTTCTACCAAAAGATGAATTGGTATACTAGAGGTATTAGAGCTAACTAACGCTTCTGGTTTTACTATAGCTTCTACTTTTTCAAAAAGACTTTTCTTGATTTCAAGGTTTTCCAAAATAACTTCGATAACCCAATCTGCATCTGCAATTAGATTTAAATCATCATCAAAATTTCCGGTCTTAATTCTTGAAGCAAACTTCTTAGAGTAGAGTGGTGCAGGCTTAGATTTTAAGGCCGCTTTCATAGCACCATTGACGATACTATTCCTGACGGTTTTACTGTTTTTATCTTCTTCTTTGATGTCAAAGGGAACTATATCTAATAAGACGACATCTAGTCCTATGTTAGCAAGATGGCAGGCTATCCCTGATCCCATAACTCCAGAACCTAAGACTGCTACTTTTTGAAGGCGGTATTTCATTTGATGATAAGTATTCGTTATTACAAATCTATAAAAAAGATGACAGCGTGTCACTTTTTGTTATATATTAGTATAAATTTTCATAACAAAGTTAAACAATGGCAAGTTACATCAGCATGGACAACCTAAAATTTGTCCTTCATGAGTTGTTACACGTAGACAACCTCTGTAAACTAGATAGGTTTAAAGATTACGATAAAGAAAGTATAGATATTTTAATTCAAAGTGCAAAAGATTACGCTGACAAGGTAACATTTCCTTTGTTTAAAGAAATGGATGAGCAAGCTGCTTACTATAAAGATGGGAAAATTATAGTACATCCAGTAATTGGTGAGTTGATGAAGTATGCGGGTGAGAATGGATTGATAGGTGCTACTTTCGATTATGAAGTAGGTGGGATGCAATTACCTAATACAGTTGCAGTCGCATTATCTCATGTCTCAGCCAGTGCTAATAACAGTATAGGAGGATATGCAGGATTGACGACTGGTGCGGCTGATCTCATAGTTACTTTCGGTACGCAAGAGCTGATAGACAGATATGTGCCGCATATGATGTCAGGTAAGTGGGGAGGAACTATGTGCCTCACAGAACCACAAGCAGGGAGTTCGCTATCAGATATCAGAACCACAGCCTCACCACAAGGTGATGGGAGTTATGCTATCAAGGGTCAAAAAATATTCATCTCTGGAGGAGATCACGAATATTGTGACAACTTTGTTCACCTCGTTCTAGCCAGAATAGATGGGGCGCCTCCAGGTACCAAGGGCATATCATTATTTGTAGTTCCAAAGAAAAGAATCACTTCTAGTGGTGCATTAGAAAGTAACCATGTGGAGACCGTAGGAGACTTTCAGAAGATGGGTCAGAGAGGATACTGTACGACGCATCTAGTATTCGGCGAACAATCGGAGTCCATGGGTTGGTTAGTTGGGCCTGAAAACCAAGGTCTTAAGTGTATGTTTCAGATGATGAATGGGGCACGTATTGATGTGGGTATAACTGCTGCTTCTGTGGCAACTGCAGCATATCATGCTTCATTACAATATGCTAAAGAAAGACCACAAGGCAGACGAATACATAATAGTGGACAGAAGAATATTAATCATGAACAAGTCACAATCATACAGCACCCTGATGTGAGGCGAATGCTCTTATTACAAAAGGCGATCACTGAAGGATCTGTGGCTTTGCTTTTACAAGCCTCCTATTATCATGATCTTGCTGAATTTGGTGCAGAGGAAGATAAAGAACGATACCATGACTTATTAGAGCTTCTAACGCCAATAGCTAAGACATATCCATCAGAAGCAGGTCAGACTTCAATTAGCACAGGCTTACAAATTCTAGGTGGTTATGGGTTCTGTACTGACTTTCCTTTAGAACAATATTATAGAGATATTAGAATCATGTCTTTGTATGAAGGCACTACAGGGATACAATCTCTTGATTTGCTAGGCAGAAAAGTAGTCATGAAGAGCGGCGCAGCAATGAGGTATCTTAGTGATGAAATCAAAGCTACTATTACAGATGCATCCAACTATGATGATCTTAAACCTTATGCAGATCAGTTGATTTCTGCTACCAAGAATATGGAAGGTACTTTAGGTCATCTGCTGCAATTTGCGATGTCAGGTAAACATGAGCGCTTTATTGCAGATGCAACAATTTTCATGGAATACATGTCTACGATAGTCATTGCATGGCAGTGGCTAAAGATGGCGGCCGTTTCTAAAACCGCTTTGGTTACAGGTAATAAAACGCTATCAGATGTATTCTATGAAGAGAAGATTCACACGATGAAGTTTTTCTACAAATATGAACTAGTAAAAATTTCTAGCTTATCTGAAACATTACGTCATCCCGATGCATTAATTGTAATGGAGGACAATGTCCATACATTTGAGACTTAATATTAAAACATAAAGATGACAGAACAAGTAATCGAAAAATTCAACGAATCAGCAAGTAGGGTAGCTCCTATTGGTGCAACTATCAAATTTTTACTGGATGACCAATCCGTATTCATTGACGGCACTGGTGATGCTAATGTAGTTTCAGGAGATAACAAGGACGCTGATTGTACAATCTCTATGAGCATGGAGGATTTAATGAAATTGCAGAAAGGTGAATTGAATCCTATGATGGCAGTTATGAGTGGGAAAATAAAGATTCAAGGAGATATGGGCTTAGCTATGAAACTGCAATCGCTACTCAGTTAGCATAGAAATATAAAATTGATATACAAGAGGTATGATTAATCATGCCTCTTTTTTTATGCACTATTGTTTATTTCTTCAGAGTATAGCTGCTCGTTATTTTAGCGGATTTCTCCAGAATCTTAGCTACAGAGCAGTAGGTATTCATAGACATATCAATCGCCTTTTGTAGCTTATCTTCTTTGATTTCTCCCCATAGGTGGAAGTGTAGGTGTATCGTTTTGTATTTGGTGACATCTTCCTCTTTGTAAGTTTCAGCTTCCACGTCAATCTTCAAATCCCTTATCTCTTGTTTCATCTTTTTTAGGATAACGACAATATCAATCCCGCTACATCCTGCAACACCCATTAGTAATGTTTCCATTGGTCTCACACCATTCCCTTTTCCACCCACTGCTGAAGAGCCATCCATCAGGATAGAACTATTGTCTTCATTTGTGGCAATGAAATTAACGTTATCATCTATGCGACTAAGTCTTACTTTTTTGATAGCCATAATTTTTAGTGTGGTAGGTAAATTGGATGAGGTGTAGAAATAATAAGCTATTGTTACTTGTAGAACTTATAAGGCCATTCTCTAGGGTAGTTTTCGTATATCCCGTTGAGATAAATAAGACCACTTTCATTCTCCAATAACTTTTTAAATTGTTTGATACTCGTTACCGGCTGGTCATTGATGCTGGTAATAATGTACCCTGGGTCCATATTGACAGATTCAATTTTACTGCCTTTATATATACTGACGACCATCACGCCTTCAGTCGAATTATTCTTTTTTTCTTTTGAGTCTAAGTCTCTTAATTCAAAACCCAGTTCAGTAAATATCTTATCCTTTCTCACTGCGATGTAGTCAGTTGTATTTAACTGATTGCGTAGAGTTACTTTTGTACTGCTGTTTTTACCATTCCGTATATATTCTACATCTACAGTATCTCCCGGCCGATATTGTCCAAGAATTTCAAGGAAGACAGGTTTGCTTTCTGTCTTTTCGCCATTGATAGAAACGATAACATCTTCGTAGCGAAGCTCCGCTTCCTTAGCAGCACCATCTTTTTCTACCAAATCTATAAAGACCCCACTTATTTCTTCTAAGCCTAAGGCATTCGCTCTTCTTTCATTTATATTTAGGATAGTGATACCCATCCATGCTCTCTGTACTGCACCATATTCACGAATATCAGTGATTATCTTATGAACCATGTTGCTCGGTATGGCGAAAGAGAAGCCCTCATATTTTCCAGTGTAGGTTAGTATTGCGGTATTTATACCAACGAGCTCTCCGACGGTATTTATAAGGGCACCTCCACTATTGCCAGGATTTATAGCAGCATCAGTCTGAATAAATGATTCTATCCCGGGTCGTCTAAAGATATTTATACTTCTTGCTTTCGCACTCACTATACCGGCAGTCACACTCGAACTTAATTGAAATGGATTACCCACGGCTAATACCCATTCTCCAACTTGTAGGTCAGCTGAATCTCCAAATTTTAAAAAAGGTAATTCTGAAGCTTCTATTTTAAGTAAGGCTATATCAGTGGATCTATCATGGCCAATAAGCTCAGCCTTGTATTCACGCTTATCCTCCATTGTAACGTTTATATCATCCGCATTCTCTACGACATGATAATTGGTCACGATATATCCGTTGCTCGAAATGATAACACCTGAGCCACTGGACTTTGAATACTTGTCTTTGCGCAACCCTTCATTTTTGATTACTATTGTCTCAAGTGCTACGACAGCGTCTTTTGCATTCTTTGCTGGCTCTATGAAGCTTAACTGTCCGATAGCTGAATGACGTGTCATGGATGAAGGAGAGGTATTGTCATCCATATGGGCAACAAGCTTAGCATAGTAATCATCTAATTGTTGGACATTATGAGCATGATAGTAGTCATATACAATAATACTGACTGCAGAACACAGTAAAGCGATGATTATCGTATTAAAACTTTTTATCATATGACAAACTTAACTAGTTTAGACTTTGATACCAAATATTAGAAGACTTCAACCTCGACCCAAAAACATATAAATTGCACTTTCATAACGAATAAAATGCATTTAGAGTTTACAAAGTATCATGGTGCTGGAAATGATTTCATAATGGTAGATGGATTCAAGCATCAAGAAGTTCTATACCAATTAACCAAAGATGACATTGAATCTTTATGCAAAAGGCATTTTGGCATCGGTGCTGATGGACTAATTATCATTTCACCTAAAGATGGGTATGACTTAGAAATGATATACTATAATTCTGATGGTGCTATATCCAGTATGTGTGGAAATGGTGGTAGATGTACTGTTCATTTTGCTCATAGTCTAGGATACGTAGAACAAAATATGCGATTCTTAGCTGCAGATGGCCCACACAAAGGCCGTATAGAGTCTGATGGAATTGCTATC
>CAZIMH010000093.1:0-9895 GCA_964540155.1 uncultured Saprospiraceae bacterium | reverse complement strand
ATCCGAAAGTTTAGCAGATGTTGTATTCCCAGCTAATATTGCTGTAGAATGTGATACAATGAATAATCCTAATACAAATGTCACCGGCGTGCCTACAATCGGCGGTTGTGATTTAAGCTTATTAGATAATTTGTGCAAGTTCAATATTTCATTTGAAGATGATACAACATCGACATGTGGTGCTAACTTTACGATTAGACGTACGTGGAGTATTATAGACTGGTGTGCTGCAGATTTCAGAGAGGCATTTCAGACGATTAACGTATCAGATACAGAGCCACCTTCTATACAGTGTCCAGCAGGACCTATTGTAATAAATACAGATAACGGATGCACGGCTTCTCCTGTATTCAATCCTTTTAGAGATGGCGACCCTACAGCACTCAGAATGGCAACAGATTGTTCTGGTGTATCAGCTGAGACCTATATTGAAACTGCAGATGGATTTGAACCATTCTCCATTACTAATTTACCAGCAGACAGTTATACTTTTAGATATGTAGTTTCTGATGAGTGTGATAATTCTTCTACTTGTGACTTTGAGATCCAAATAGTAGATAGCGCAGAACCTATTGCTGTATGTGACCAATTTACAGTAGTATCATTAGATGAAGAAGGATGGGGAAGAATATTTGGACCATCCTTAGATGATGGGTCTTTTGACCAGTGTGGAGGTCCAGTTACCTTATCTGTAAGAAGATTATCTACGCCTTGTGCAGGTATACCTGATTATGATAGAGACGACTTGACGTTTGGTCCATATGTGCAGTTTTGTTGCGCAGAGACAAATGATACAGTGCCAGTAATGTTGAGAGTAACAGATTCTGGAGGAATGTCATCTACATGTAACGTTAACGTTGTCGTACAAGACATACATGGTAACTTTACTTTGGGTTGCTCGCAAGCCATTATAAATACACCTTGCTTAGGTACAGAAGCACAGTTACGTGCTTTATTTACAGCGCCTTCGCCAATTAATTCTTGTGGATCTATTCCTGATTTCATAGTTGAGGATGGTGAAAGTTCGTTGGATGAATGTGGCGTTGGTTCTTTGTCTAGAACATATAGAGCAGTAATCGGTCAGGATACTACAGATATGACTTGCGTACAAACTATTAGTGTGTCAGCAGGTTCTAATCTGTCAAATAGTTCATTTATTCCACCACCTGCAGAAGTAACAAGTCCAGCAGTAAATTGCTCTAACTTCATGGAAGATACAGGTGATGGTCCTCAGCTAAGGTCAGGTACTGACTTGTGTAGCGATGTAGGATTCTTATTCGATGATGAAGCATTTTTTGGTGCAGAAGGATACTGTGTAAAAGTAATAAGAACATGGACAGCAATAGATTTATGTAATCATAATGTGAGTACAGGGGAAGGTGTTTTCGGCCCTTGGATTCAGACAATTAAAGTGGCAGATACGGAAGGTCCGGAGCTTTCTGATTGTCCAGAAGACATTACAGTTTCTGCTTCAAGTATGAGCTGTGACGGATTCGTAGATGTGTCTATCCCTAGTGCAACAGACCTTTGTCTCAATGAGGCACTGAATGAAAGTGATTTCAGCTGGAGTATTTCTGGAGATGCAAGTTTAAGCGGTGCTGGTAATACAGCCTCTCAAACACTGCCTGTAGGTACATACATGCTGACGTGGTCAGTGAGTGGTGCTTGTGGTACGACCTCCACTTGTGCACCTATTAGTATTAATGTTGAAGACAATGGTAGTCCAACGGTATACTGTAGAACTAATGTGACAACGGTTATCTCTACCTCTAGTCCTAACCAACTTCCAAGTGTCGTTATATTGGCTTCGGATTTTGATTTGAATAGTACAGATGATTGTGATGATAATATCTCTGTCTCATTTTCACCGACAGACGGAAATGATATAAGCAGAGAATTTGGTTGCCATCAATTAGGATTTCAGACAGTACAGGTATACTTTACCGATAGTAGTGGAAATCAAGACTTTTGTACAACTTCTGTGAACATACAAGCTAATGGAGATATCTGTGATACAATAGGACAGCGTGATGTTGTTTTTGTAGGTGGTGAAGTATTTACAGAACAGTTAGAAATGATAGAAAAAGTTGATGTCGGTTTAGAGAACATGGCCAATGGTCAGATGAATCTCAAACAAACTGATGCCAATGGACAGTTTGCTTTTGATAATATTATTGCTGCGAACAATTATAGAATTCAAGTAAGTGGTGATTCTGATTATCTCAATGGAATAGATACAAGAGATTTAATTAGAATGCAAAGACACATTCTAGGAATAGAGACATTTGATTCTCCGTATAAGATTATTGCGGCAGACATCAATAATAGTTCGTCAGTCAATGGATTAGACATCGTAGAATTAAGAAAATTAATCTTAGGGATTTATACAGCGTTGCCACAGAATGATAGCTGGAGATTTGTAGAGGAGGCACAGGAATTCGCTAACGAAAATTCTCCTTGGCCATTCAATGAAGAAATAGAATTGTATGGAATAAATCAGGATATGATGGATAATGATTTTATAGCTGTTAAGGTTGGAGATGTAGACGGTACTGCGTTAGTGAATGAAAGTCAGGTTATAATCGCTGGAGATAATTCTCAAAGTCTTATCCTTAACACTGAATTACATGAGATCGGCACCAATGAATATTTAATTCCAGTATACCTGAGTGAAGCCATGAATGTATTTGGTATGCAAATGGATATCCTATTTGATGAAGATATAACTGTAACAGATATAGAGTCCGGGAAGATTCTAATGGAAGGTGGATACTCGATACTAGTAGATAATCACCTTACAATCAGTTATCACGAGAAGGACTTATTTGCGATAGATTCTAATGAGGCGCTATTTTATCTGACAGTAAAATCAGAATCTCCATTAAAGCGAGCACCGTTGACTTTGTCATCAGATGTAGTGAATAATGAGATATATGGCCCAGGATTAAGAAGAATCGGGATTGCAGATAGCCAAGTGTTGCCAACTTTTGTGACAGAATTATTCCAGAATACGCCGAATCCATGGGATGCGACGACTGATATAATGTTTGAATTACCAACTACTTCAGAAGTCAATTTCAAGATATTGGACTTAAATGGTCGCATAATCTACTCAAATTCAGCAGTTTATGAGGCTGGAAGTAATATAATAACGCTTAGTTCACAAGATTTACCGGGTGATGGTGTCTTTTACTACCAAATAGAGACAGGTTATTACTCAGCAAGTAAGAAAATGGTCAAATTAAAATAAGACCAATCATAAGAATAGAGGCATAATTAGTTAAATGTTGCCTCATTTAGGCCTACATATTTTATGTAGGCCTATTTTTTTACACAACAGAATCATTATCTGCAAAATATATATGAATAAAATTTTATATGTTTTAACTTTATATTCCTGTTGAATCGACAAAAGATTAAGGCTGTTCGTTTAAAAACATAGTTATTCATCTTACCTTTGCCGCTTTTATGAAAGCTAATAAACGTAAGGGTCTAACAACTCTTTTATTACGCAAATAAATATCCTGGACATGTCATTACGAATCCATTCGTTCATTGTAATATTGTTTTTTGCCCTTAATGCGTTTTCACAATCACAACCTCCACTGCAAGTAATTGCTGAGGCTACGTCAATTCCGGCACCTGGAGATTCACTGGATGTAGAAATAAGAATGTCTGATTTTGATGCCTTGACTGGATTCACCCTATTCTATTTGTGGGATTCCACAGTCATGAGGGTGGATACCGTCCCATTTGTGAATACTACTGATTTGCCAGGTTTCAATAGAGCTGGAATCTCATTACCTCAGGACAGTAATAGAAATCCCCAACAGGGTCAAGTCCAAACTTTATGGTTCTCTGGTAACCCTCAAACTATTCCAGATAGTACACACCTCCTCACTTTACGATTCATTGTAGTAGGTAATCCATGTGACACAACTTCAATTTCTATTGGGGATGTAAGTACAGCCTCGACTGATATGTCAAATGTTATAGACAGCAATTTTGAAGAAATAGATTTTGAGATCACTTCAGACCTCATTCAGATACAGGGCCCTAACTGCGGTGGTGGCGGCGGTAATCAAGGTCCAGTGGGCTTTGATTTGCTAAATGTGACCTCCGCAAATGGTACGAATGTCTGTATGCCGCTCGTTGTAACCAATTTTGATAGCATTGATTCCTTTTCAGGGAGTATAGGCTGGAACATGTCTCAATTAACCTTTACCAATGTAAGAGCCTTCGGCGTATCTGGTTTTGCCTCATCCAATTTTAACATCCTTAATTCTGGGAATGGTGAAATAGATTACAGCTGGACAGATGCTACGAATAATATGCCGGCTTCCTTACCTAATGGCGGCACACTATTCGAAGTATGTTTTGATGTAATCGGAACACCTGGAGCATCTGCTCTTGTGGATATTCTAGACATCCCAACAGCAGTGACAGCTACTATGGCCCCGAGCAGTCCTGGTAACCCAAGTATCCCTCTTAGTACAAATACTAATAGTGGTATAGTTACCATAGAGCAAATTGTTACTGCTCCGCCAGTGACATTTAGTCTACCTTCTATACAAGCAGATCCAGGTGACAATGTTTGTCTGCCGATTACAGTACAAGAGTTTAACAATATTTCTTCATTCATGGCTAGTGTTAGCTTCAATGAAAATATCTTACAATACACTGGCGCTCAGTCGTTTGGGATAACTACTTTTAGTCAGAATAATATAAATGCAAACGATGCAGATAATGGGAATGTAGGCTTTACATGGCTTGACATATCCACTGTCAATGCAGCCACTATTCCAGATGGAGATGTTTTAGTAGAGCTTTGTTTTGATGTGATAGGCAATCCAGGCCAATCATCACTAGTAGAATTCTCTAATACACCTTTCAATATAAATATTACAACCCCTAATTCAGTTCTAGGAGCCCCAGCGATCCCTCTACTCACTAATTTGATAGATGGATCAGTCACTGTGGCGGGTGGACCACCTCCACCTCCTCCAGCAACAGGAATTACATTAACAGTCACTAACGCATCAGGAGAAAACGGTGATAATGTTTGCGTACCTATTACTGTAGAAGACTTTGTAGATATAACTGCTGTGACAGGGAGTATAATGTGGGATGAAACGATTCTTTCTTATTCTGGTATTGGCAATACGCCTCTACCAGGTTTTAGCCCAGGTAATAATCTGAATGAATCACAGACGGCTAATGGTATGTTAGGCATACTATGGAGTGATGCTACTGGCGGTGCCATGCCATTAACATTAGATGATGGAGACAATGTTATAGAAATATGTTTTGATGTTATAGGAGATGCAGGTGAATCCACAGATGTGAAGATTACAGATATGCCGGCAACAATCTCAGCCTCACAGCAACCACCTAATCCACAAGCCCCTTCTGTATCTATAGATGTAGAGGTTGTAGATGGCGTATTCAATGTAGGAGGAACCCCACCGCCACCTCCACCTCCTCCTCCTTCTACAGGAATTACCTTAACTGTCACTAATGCATCAGGGCAAAATGGTGATAATGTTTGCGTACCTATTACGGTACTAGGCTTTGTAGATATAACTGCTGTGACGGGTAGTATAATGTGGGATGAAACAATCCTTTCTTATACAGGCATTGGCAATACGCCTCTACCAGGTTTTAGCCCAGGTAATAACCTCAATGAATCACAAACGGCTAATGGAATGTTAGGCATACTTTGGAGTGATGCTACTGGCGGTGCTATGCCTTTAACGTTGGATGATGGAGACAATGTCATAGAAATATGTTTTGATGTTATCGGAGCTGCTGGTGAATCCTCAGATGTGAAGATTACAGATATGCCTGCGACTATCTCAGCCTCGCAGCAACCACCTAACCCACAAGCTCCATCTGTATCCATAGATGTGGAAGTTGTAGATGGGGTATTTAATGTCGGGGGAGTTCCACCGCCACCTCCTCCACCAACAACAGAAGTTCAGTTTGTGCTAGGTGATGAAGAAGGAGACTGTGGAGATATAGTTTGTGTGCCTTTGACTGTTTCAAATTTTGTTGCCATTAGTTCTGTAACTGGTAGTATAAACTGGAACCCAGGACAATTGTCTTACTCAGGAATACAGAATGTCGTTCTACCAGAATTTAATGCAGGTTCTAATCTTAATGAGACACAAACAAGCACAGGCCAAGTAGGCTTTATCTGGTCAGACCCTACAGCCGGTAATGCGCCTTTTACCGCTCAGGATGGCAGTACGATTCTAGAAATTTGTTTTGAAATTGTAGGACCTACCACTAATTCTACAGCTGATGTACAGATGGGTAATAATCCGTCGACGATTTCTGTTTCTCAGCAACTAGGACCACCATCGGAGCCTTCCACTAATTTAGATTTTAATCTTATACCAGGGGAAGTAGAGATTCTAGAAGGATGTTCAGTTACACCACCTTCAGGCGCAGTATCATTTGTGTTTCCTGAAATTTGTGTAAGCCCGAGTGTAGGAGATATCTGTATACCTCTAGTTGTCACTAACTTTGATAGCATAGTACAGTTGGATTTTAGCTTAATGTGGGACCCAAGTGTCTTATCATTTGAAGACTTTGATAATGTAGATTTGACTGGCTTCTTTGCTGATTCTCAGACTAATACATCTCAAATCAATGAAGGTCGTTTATCGTTTGTTTGGTTTGATCAGACAGGGAATAATATGCCTGAGACAATAGCTGATGGTGACGTACTATTAGAAGTTTGTTTCGAAGTTGTCGGTGACTTATTCGATGTATCAGAGATGACTTTGTTTGATGGTGACTCACAAGGATTAACTGATATAGCGGTTGGACGTGCTGGGTCGGACCCGAGTATTCCCACGATGATGGTCCCCCATGCTACAACTCCAGGTTCAGTTACCTTAAAAGAAGATACCATATTACCCTTTCAATTTATAGTTGAGCAGAACACGGTAGATACAGTGCCATTGGGGACTTGTGTAGATGTTAGCGTTAGAAATTATGATAACATAGTCGCCACGGAGTGGAACTTAGCACATGACCCTGCGCTACTCTGTTTTAGTGAGATTAGAAATATTAACCCCAATGTTCCAACGCTAAATGCTGGATTTTTTGACACCACAATTCCAGGCATTGTAAAGTTAGCATGGTCAGACCCTAGCTTACAAGGAAGGACGATTCCAGATGGTGACGTTTACTTTAGCGTCTGTTATGATGTCAAACTTAATTGTCAAGAATCTGCATCGATTACCATATTAGAAGATGCATCTCAAGCTGCATTTTTAGTTGTGACAAATGCAGATGATCCGGATGAGCCTATTGAGGCATCGGGGGCTGCAGGATCTGTATTTGCAGATTGTGAGATTTCAAGTAATCCACTCACCTTTGGCGCTTCTTCTGTCAATAATATCCGTTGTAATGGCGAATGTTCAGGAAGTATAACGCAGGAGTTTACTGGTGGAATGGGTATCATATCTTGTAGTTGGACAGGCCCCAATGGCTTTTCACAGTCAAGTAATTGTAGTAATGTATCAGGCATTAGCGGTCTTTGCGCAGGTAACTATACCTTGGTCATTACAGACCAGACTGGTAGTGGGAATGCCATAACCCAATCTTATACAATATCAGAGCCAGCACCTATATCAATAAATCCAGTGGTATTTAATGCCAACTGTGATGCCGCTGGCAACCCTATACTAGGGAGAATAGAAACAAACCCATCAGGAGGCACTGGAAGCTTAACTCAGAGTCCTACATCTTCAAATCTGGTAGGCATTGTTGCAGGTACATATAGAATTCAGGTGACTGATTCTAATAACTGTCAGGAAGTAGAATTTGTAACCGTAGGTGATGATTGCGATTTCATGCCGGGACCACCATTCTTTACACGATTGGAAACAACGCCTGGAAATATTTGTGGTATGCGGGGCAGTATCATTGCCGTAGCAGATGGCGGAGTAGGTCAGGTAACAATCTCTTTTGATCCTGCTATAACAAGCACTAACGCTGTAATCCCAGGCACTTACACAGTTACAGCGATGGATCAAACAGGACAGACAGCTGTACAAGTAGTAGTCGTAGGGGAAGATTTCGTTCCAGAACCTCTACCTAGTGTGGTAGTTACCGGTCCTGGAAACTCCTGTACTGGCGTAGGAGGCAGTGCTGACATTACGATTACTGGCGGATGTGAACCTGTAACTTGTTTATTGTTTTTCGAAGATACAGCGCCTATAAACTGTAGCAGGAGTGACAATCTCCTACCAGGTAACTACAGAGTAGAAGTTACAGACAATATCGGCAGAACGAACTCTCAAGAATTCGTTATTCCAAATGAGAGTCCTGATGATTTTGGAGCATTTGCAGATCCATCAAATACTGCACCTTGTAGTTTTTCAGACGGAATGGTAGAAGTGAGAGTTAATGGGGGATGTGAGCCATATAATATAAACATCAGTCCTACGGACGGCTCAGGAACACCTCCTTTAGATACGCTAGTGAATATGCCAGGTAGTTACATATTTGGATTACCTACAGGGACCTATGAAGTGGTCGTCACAGATAATTCTGGCGCAGATCCTATTGTCATTCCATTTATGATAGATGAAGGCGTCGCACCAATAATTCAATCAGGACCAATCAATATTTCTAATGACTGTATATCCTCATTTCCAGTAACAGGGGGTTCACAGCCATACCTATATCAGTGGTTTGATGAAAATATGGTCTTGTTGTCAGATGAGTTTGTGCTTGACTTATCAGATAGGGTGATAAATCTTGACGATACCTTGAGCATCACGCAGGATGTTATTATCGTAGTCACGGATGCCGAGGGATGTACTTTTGACTTCGACCAAACGATTACTTGTCTTGGCTTAGTAGATACAGATGATCCTGTGGATCCAGACCCAGATTTGACCTTTAACGGTGTTATAGCTTCACAGCAGACCTTGTGCGCTGGCGACCAACTATGTCAGGGGGTTGTTGTTGGAGACATAGCTCAAGAAGGCGATTTAGGACCCTACTTGATTACACTAATTAATACGACTAACCAAGAGGTGACCACAATCACCCAAGAGGAAGAAGGCGCATTTTCCATCGGGGGGCTCTGTGCAGGAAGCTACTCACTATTAGTAACAGACGGCAATGGTATGGACTGGAACTTTGCAAACAATCTTCAGATAAATGCACCACCAGCTATAGAAGTGGAGCTTGTAAACTCTGACTGTGATGAAGATACAGGCCTTGGGACAATAGAGATTGCTGTTGAAGGAGGCACAGGTGCTTTCGGATATGACTGGGTCATTCGAGATACTACCATAGACGCTGAAGAGTTCTTGGACGAGTTGGAGAATGGAAGTTATTTGGTGACAATTACAGATTCCAATGGTTGTCAAGAGTCGAGAATATTTACGGTAGATTGTATGATCGATACAATTGTTCCAATGACATGTGAAGCTACACCAATCATTACGCCAGGCAATGGAGACACGGCTAATGAGAACTTATTTATCACTTGTGTAAATGGTAATCAGCCTATACAAATCTTTGATAGATGGGGTAATCTGGTATGGCAAACGAATAGATATAACAATAACTGGAATGGTATCAATCTGGACAGTGAAGAGGTATTAGAAGGCGCATACTATTGGGTACTTATGGTAGAAGATGATGAAGGCAATACAACAATCTCCAAGGGGACAGTTACTGTACTTCGTGATCAATAGCATTTAAAAGTCTTTTATAATAAAGAAAGAAAACAGAAATGAAACATATACTATATATAATCACCATACTCTTTATAAGTCATAATCTGAGTGGTCAAGCCAGATACTTTGATGAAAGGTATATCTCTACGCTATCACTACTCAATCCTGTCATTATAAACCCTGGTGCA
>CAZIMH010000092.1:0-9941 GCA_964540155.1 uncultured Saprospiraceae bacterium | reverse complement strand
CAGTTATCAGGTAGAAGCAGAAGAGCATATGTCTTTTCTGGAAATGCTAGATGTACTGAACCAGCAACTCATAGAAAAGAAAGAAGACCCTGTCGCTTTCGAACATGATTGTCGTGAAGGCATCTGTGGTGCCTGTAGTATGGTAATTAATGGACGTCCTCATGGAAGTCAGACAGGAACCACTACCTGCCAGTTGCACATGAGAGCCTTTAAGACTGGTGACACGATTACAATAGAACCGTTTAGAGCCTCTGCTTTTCCTGTTATAAAAGACTTGGCTGTGGATAGGTCATCATTCGATGCTATTATACAAGCTGGTGGATATATCTCAGTAAATACTGGCCAGGCGGTAGACGGCAATGCGATACCTGTAGATAAAGCTGATGCTGACGAAGCCTTTGACTCTGCGACTTGTATCGGCTGCGGTGCTTGTGTGGCGGCATGCCCTAATGGATCAGCGATGCTATTCACATCCGCAAAAATAAATCACCTGAACAAACTCCCTCAAGGAAAGGTAGAACACAGTAGAAGAGTGAAAAACATGGTAAGAGTAATGGACAAGGAAGGTTTTGGTAAATGTTCTAATGTAGGTGCTTGCGAAGTAGATTGTCCTAAAGAAATATCTACTGATAATATTGCCGCTCTGAACCGCTACTACTTAGGTTCAGTATTTGGTAGTCAGACTTAAGCGGTTTTTTAAATAAAATATAAGATAGAGTCCAGACATAACTGTCTGGACTTTTTTTGGTTATAGTAATAAACATAGTAACTAATCCGCTATATGCCCATATCTGACCTATATCAAGAGGCTAAATCTACAACTGTAGAATCACACGAGATTTGCTACGTGGACCAAGGAGACGGTGAGCAGGTCCTTCTATTTTTACACGGGATGGGAAGTAGCTTAAAAGCATGGTCTAAGAATATTCCTTACCTAAGTTCCTCCTTCAGATGCATCGCCGTGGATGTTCCTGGCTTCGGTCAGTCGCCAAAAAAAATCAATCCTACAGATGTACAGCATCTATCCAATATCATCGCTTCTTTCATAGAAAAATTAGGCTTGAGTCAGGTGGTCCTTGTCGGTCATAGCATGGGCGGGCTGATGAGTATCTTGATTGCACATCAAAATCCTGATTTAATCAGTAAACTAATTTTGATAGCTCCTGCAGGTATAGAAGCGTATAGCAAAGAAGAATCAGAACTGATTAAGACTTATTTTACCGCTGAGCTTCTGGCAAGTTATGGTCCTGCATTTATAAGAAAGAATTTCAAGTTGAACTTTTACAAGATGCCAGACGATGCAAATTTTATGATAGAGGAGAGAATAATAAGGGCAAAAGATAAAGAAAAACATTATTCCTTCTCGCAAACGATGGCAGACACCAGCTACTCTATCTCTATTAATAATGTCAAGGATGCCTTGGGTCAGATACAAAAGCCAGTGCTCATCTTATTTGGAGATAAAGACAAATTAATTCCTCATCATATTATGCATCCTGATCGGACAACAGAGATGATTGCACAGGAGGCTATCCAAGTGTCTAAAGCAGGTCAATTAAAGATATATAATAACTGTGGTCATTTTGTACACTGGGAAAGGAGTGATGAGGTCAATCAAGAAATCAGAAATTTCATGACAAGTTAGATATGAGATCATTATACAATTTTACAACAGATTAAAAACAGGACTTATGAAATGGGTAATGACATTTGCAGCATTAATATGCACGACAATCACACTAGTTAGCCAAGTTCCGGAGATTGCCGTTGGTCCCGAAATTCCATTAAGGCAAAGCGATGAATACCAAGGATTACTACACGCAGATGAATCCGGCTATACCATCTACTTGTACGAGCGATCAGGAAAAGGGATATTAGGGGAGGCTGGTAGAAATCTTATCATTGAAAAATATGACAAGGCATTCAATCAGGTATACAGTTATGAATATGGAGAGAAAGGAACGATTACTGTGGATTTAATCTCTACAGGAAAATCATTTGCTTGGACGGTTATAGAAAAAGTAGGCAGTTACAAGTATACTTATAAGTTAATTCCTATCGCCTTAGATGGCAAACAAGGTAGGGCTCACAAATTATATACATTAGATATAGGTAAAGCCTCGGACATACCTAAAACGAGAATGTTGGTTTCGCCAGATTCCACCAAAGTAGGGTTTGTTACTTTAGTAGATAACAATAGCAAGAAAGATGAATTAGAATTATACTGTGCAGTCGCTTCGGACCAAGGAGATATCTTATGGGATGACTGGCCGAGACTTCGAGGTAATCAGAAGCAATATGAAATACAAGATGTCATACTCAATAATGATGGAGAATTCATTTTTCTGACTAAGTACAACAAGGACGAAAAAGCCAAAGAAACTGTCAAAAACAGGAATGATGAAAAGATAGCTGGATATACGATGCAGATAATGCAAGTGCACCCCGACCTCAAAAAAGTCCAACGCTATCCTATAGAAGTCGACCAGCAATTTGTACACGAGGCAGCCATACAGATAGACCCATTGACTGGTGACATTATCTGTTCAGGATTGATTTCTACTAAAGAAGGAGGAAATATCAATGGCGCTTTCTATACTCGCTACGATAGTGATTATAATCAAGTGGTCACTAATAATAGGGAGTTTAGTAAGAATGAATTAATCAGCTTTGATAAAGCGAAAGTAGATGTCAATCTTAAAGAAGGTAAATCTGGGCTAGATGATGATTTTAATATCAGAGAACTTGTTGTACTCCCTAATGGCAGCACTATCATGATCGCAGAAGAAGTATACACAAGAAGAACCACCGACAATTTAAACCCTATTAATCCTGTAGGTACATTTAATCGTTTCGGCAACAGATCGGAATCCACTACGCTTCATGTCAATGATATTGTACTTGTAGACATAAGTGCCGAGGGAGAAATTTCCAATGTGGATATCATACCAAAGAAACAATCAGTACTGGTGGCAAGAGGCTCTTTTCAAGCCATAGGTACTACAAATTTTTTCTTGCAAGATGATTACTATCTTTCATATAGTCAGATAAATATAGGTAATACGTTAATGCTCATGTACAATGAACGAGATGGCAATTTTGACAGAGAGCCAAGTCGACGACGTAATATTACAACTGGGCGGGACTTGCGAACAGCTGCATTGGACATAAAGTCTAATTCCATATCTCAAATTAGCCCCCTGTTTGATGAGCTAGGCGATGATTATGTGATGGCAACAAGCCGTTCTAAAAAAGTAGGAGAAAATCAATTTTTCATGACACTGGTGGATCCACGGTCACGGAGAATCGGACATGTTAGACTTGCGGTGATGACTTTCTAAGTAGATTACTCTTATAGATGGCTAACCCTATTATAACACCGATCATACTCTGCGTCAGTTTGATTTGGGTGAATAATAAGGTGATGAATAATAAAAAACAGAATAATCCTAGATCACTTGATAGCAGGGGCCGAAACGCCAGGTAAATAGCGATAGGTAAGAACAGGCCAAAAAATCCTAATTGGAACAGGACCATATTTATAGCGCCATCCAATCTATCCTTGCTCTCTATGATAGGAATAGTAAGAAACGACTGGCATTCACCTGCCTGGTGTAGTTTCCATAAGAAAGACTGATAGTTACCTACCCCTTTGGGTTTAAATCCATTGTATTTCATATTCAAGAAAGGGGCAATCGAGCTGGTAAATCTGACACCAGTACTCCCATCCACCTTAGTTATATTCAATGGGTTCTCTATAAAATGCAAAGCAATTTCACCTGCTCGCGTCTCTTCCAGTTTTTTCAATTGCTGATTACCTACAGGTATAGCAATAGCTAGAAATAAGGCTATAAAAAATACGTAACGCAACCTAAATCTGAGAATTTGTATAGCCGCAAATAGTAAACAGGCAAACAAGAATATGGCTATCGCTGTAGAAGACCTGCTTAGAAAAACGAACTGTGCTAAGAGAACTGGAATGATATAATAATTTTGTTTTCTAGTATAAGACAGCAATGAAAAAATCATGAATAGCAAGCACGTACTTCCGTAAAATGCAGGTTCTGGACATAATGATAGCACGCCTCTTCCACCTAACAATGAACCTCTGTTAGCATTCAGTAAAAAACCCATAAATTCCGGAATCCAATAAAGCTGAACTAAACCAACAATACCATAAACAAGCACCGTAAATGCAAATAGTCTGAATGGCAACTTTATATTAAGTTGGCTATAGATCGTATACGTCGCCGACGCTAATAACGGCGGTGATAAATAGTTCATTAATATCCTCACTAGTCCAAATGTCCCCAGATTGTTCATGAAAATTAGCGAGAGCGAAATCAGAAACTGTACATATAATAGAATGATGGGTGGATTGAGTTTCTTATTTCTTACTGCAAACAAGACGATACAGGCGAAAATCAGTGCATTGGGCTGCGTATCTGTACCTAACTGAAAAAAGTCCAGGTACGGAAATACCGCCATAAAGAAAAAAATATGTACCAGGATTCTCACACCCGAAAATTACTACCTATTCTCGAGACACTACTTACTAAAGTGCAATTGCTCTTTGAGTAATCTTACCCGCTCCTGAGCATAGGACTTATAGCTATCATTGGTGTCTGCACTTTTCATATATTTCTGATAATACCTGACTGCAATGTTCTTATCCTTATAATACTGGTCAGAAGCTCGGCCGAGATAGAAGAGTACTAGTGGGTCATCGCCATATTTGTAAGCATCCTGATAATGAGGAATAGCATCTTTGTTGTTGGCATTCTTAGAATAGATTCTGCCTAGATTCCGATGATAGATATCTATATTGGATGAGATGCCTTCTTCTAGGGCTTTCTGAAAATGATAAATAGCGTTTTCTGCTTGGTCTAGTTTTTCATAGGCGACTGCCAGATGATAATGCGCATATTCTTTAGTACTAGAATCATCCAGGGCTCTTGTCAGATAAAAGACGGCTTGCTCCAGCGAATCAATTTGCAAGTACGCATAACCAAGTATCTTACTCTCATGGGCACGAAAATCTACGCGGCCAATGACTTTCTCCATATAATACGTCGTAGAGTCATACGCTTTCTGACGGTATTTACTATTAGCCATGAGCAAGGCATAATGATAATTAGTACTGTCCTGAGTCAGTCCATTCCATAACAGGCTATCCGCCTCTGCATACTTATCTTCCACTATATAAATCTCTGCCAATCCCTTCAGCGCATACTGATCATACGGATTGAGGTTGAGCGCCTCTGTGTAATAAGTTCTTGCATACTTGTAAAGCTTAGCGCCATGATATTGTCTGCCTAACTTTCTATAATAGATGGGATCATCTGGAAATTGATTGACAATCTTAGTGTAGTACTTGATGGCCTTGGGAGTATTGTTTTCTTGTTCGTAGATGCCCGCAAGCGTAGACAAGATAGATTTAGGTGCCTCATACAATGTATCTATTTGTATGAAATAATCCTTGGCCTGTGTAAGTCTGCCCATTTTGTGTGCACTTAGCCCAGCACGTGACATGGTATGGAGAGAAGTATCTCCGCTAAGCACCAAGCTATTATATTCATCAAAAGCGGACACATAATCTGCTGTGACAAATAAAGAATCAGCTGTTACTTGCCTTGAAGCTTCTTGACTGTAGAGTGCCTGCGCGACCATCAGGCATGACAATGCAATAAGGTTGGCTAATTTCATTGGTCTATAATATATCGTTGAGATGTCAATATAGTGAGGAATGGTGTATGGGAATACGCCAGCATATATAATTTGATTACCTTAACTCTATGAGTAGCCATATTGAGAAGAAAAATGTAGGATTTGGAAAATCAATTATACCCATAGCCTTCTTTGCTATCGTATTGATTTTCGGGTTATTTGTACAGCCAGTCATCTTAAAGGAAAAACCCCTGCCCCTAGGTGTACTGATTATGATGGCGTTTTCATTTAGCTCCATGTACTTGTTATGGTTGGGATATAGTTGGGATGAAATACAGGCGAGCATTGTCAAAAAAGTTGGGGATTCTGTTGGTGTTATTCTAATTCTATTTTCCATTGGCGTATTGATAGGTAGTTGGATTATCTGTGGTACCATACCCATGCTCATTTATTATGGTATCTCGTGGATAGACCCCAACTGGATTTATATATTTTCCTTTCTCATCTGTATTATATTCTCATTGCTTACGGGAACCTCTTGGGGGTCCGCCGGAACCATAGGTATCGTGATGATGGGTATATCAGAAGTATATGACGCCAATCTCTGTATTACTGCAGGGGCGATAGTCGGCGGCTCTTTTTTTGGTGATAAAATGTCCCCCTTATCGGACACCACCAATGTGGCCTCATTGGCTACCGATGTGCCGCTCTTTCAGCATATTAACTCCATGATGTATACGACAGGACCAGCCGCGCTGATAGCCGCTGTCATTTATATCTTTCTGTCTCCTGCAGTATCTGGTGAAGCGCTGAGCACCTCAGCACAGCAACCTGAACTGATAGAACAGACTCTAGTGGGACTGGAAAGTATGTTCAATTTTAGTCTAATCCTACTCATCCCATTAGTTGTAGTCGTCTGGGGATCTGTGACCAAGAAACCTATCGTATTGACTTTGCTTGGCTCGGCCTGGATAGCCATGTTGATAGCCCTTACGATGCAGTCATTTTCATTTGGAGACATTATAGAATCATTCAACAAAGGCTTTTCTACCACGATGTCAGCGACCGATGCCAATGCAAAAGCACTTAATATTCTAAATAGAGGTGGTCTCTACAATCTGATAGATGGGATTGTAAGTTGTTTTCTGGTATTTGCACTCATCGGTACCTTTGATGTGATTAATGCGATAGACAATGTGATCGGAAAAATATTAGAGAAAATTCATAGTAGAAGAGCGACGGTGGTTGCGGCCCTCTCTAGCACCTTACTCACAAATCTAACGGCCTCTAATCAATATGCTACCAGTTTCATAATTGCAGAAGCATTTAAGAAGAAGTTTGATAAGTTAGGAATTGACAGAAAAGTCTTGTCCAGGTCCATAGAAGATGCCGGTACCATGATGGAGAATCTAGCACCTTGGACACCGTCTGGAATTTTTATGGCAGGGGCCTTGGGTGTAACGTCATTAGAGTATGCGCCATATCAATTTATCTCTCTAGCCAATATTATAATCGCTTACTTTTTTGCGATGACTGGGATAGCTTGTTTTTATAATAGGAAGGGTCAGCTAAAAGATGAATAAAGAAATATTACTTGAAAATTTGGCAACCTTAGAGCTAAAAGCATCGTCCTCTAGGTTTCATAAATTATTTACTTCTCCTTACAAGTATATCCATGCCTTAGCATTCAGAGAACTTGTATACAAAAGAAAGCGTAAGGAAAAGAAAGTCATTGCAGATAGTTTTTTCGGCGTAAAGATGGAGCTACTTCTTCCATCTAGTACTGACATATATCTGCTTGGAGGAAAGTCACATTTGTCTGAAATAAGGCTTGCCAAATTCATGGTTAATAATATTCAAAGCGGACAGACATTTGTGGATGTTGGTGCACATTACGGATACTTCACTTTACTTGGCTCTACGCTTGTAGACGTATCTGGCAGGGTGTATGCATTTGAGGCAGCACCTAAGTCATATAATATTCTTCTGGAGAATACGCAATCTATATTAAACACAGAAAGTTTTAACCTCGCTGTTTCTGATAATAACACTGAGCTTATCTTTTATGAGTTTCCAAATCTATACTCCGAATACAATACGATTTATCCAGATCAGTTTAAGGATGAGGACTGGATTACATCTTATCCGCCTAAGAAAGTTGCCGTCGATAGCATTAGGTTAGATGATTTTTTTATGGAGAATAGTATTGTGCCCGATATGATAAAGATAGATGTAGAGGGTGCTGAACAATTGGTTATAAATGGAAGTTTGAAATATTTGGACAAATATGCTCCATTAATAATTATGGAATATTTGGAAGAAAGCAGAGCTAATTCAGAACATAAATTAGCTGAGACAAAATTAAATGCCTTAGGCTATCAGGCTCACAGAATAGATCCATCTGGAGAGATTAAGATTCTAAAATCAGCATCAAAATATTTGGAGGAAAACAATTTGGATTCTGATAATATTGTATTTAAAAAAATCTAGGTAAATAGTTAATTGTGCAGAGTTCTACATCAAGCCTTTTTGCACTACCAACTATTTACTATCAAATTCAAAGCTGTTTAATTACAACTTCACAAGCTTATCCACAATTTTATTTCCTTTTAAGTCATCCAGAATCAGCACATAAGCACCCGCATTTAGTTCTGAGATAGAAATCTGCCCAATGTATCGCCTGTCCATAACTTTCTGGACAAAAACCGCTGATAGTATGTAGTGCATTAATATCTGCTTCATTTAATACTTCTTCCTGATGCTTCAGCAATAGCAAATAAGCATCTCTCCTTATAGTAAATATCTCTCCTTCACACGACAATTGCTGTAATAATTAAATCTAGATTATTGCACTTAGATTTGGAGATCTAAAACTGAACATGAGCTATTCTATGCAAGGGATAATTACAACTTCAAATATACCCCCTGTGTTACTTTCAAATCCGGGCAATAGTTCTACAGTCCTGCCAGCATTGAAAGTGGAAGATTGGTTTGGAAGAAGTGTTGCATCAGAGGTGATATCTCTGTCAACATTATATACCTGTTGGTCAATTGGATTGATATGAAGATTTGTTTCTTCGCAAGGATTAAGGCAGGCCATATCTACTTCAGCTTGGCTATCACAACCAGAATTATTTGCAAATATTGTTATAGTTTTATTGAAAGGAAAAACGTGCATAAGACTACAGAGTAGATCGCAATTGCTTAACAGTGGATTATGAGTAACAGTTACGTTACCATGTATCGCACTGAGGTTGTCCAATTGGGGAGAGAGGGAGGTTATATTTGGATTCTGAATCAATCTAAAATCACCTCCTATAGTTGTTAGTGATTCAAAAGAAGTATTAGAAATAGAATTTATCTCACGTACATCAAAATTATCTCCAATCGATTCTAAATTCTGAAAGCCATTAATAATCAAGTTCTGGTTATTCGCGTTGACAATATATTTGTTAGTGATTGTTGTTAGTTTTTGAAAGCCTGAAATGTTTACTAATCCATCATTACCAATGAAATATAAACTGCCTTGGATGTATGTTAATTCATCGAAAGTACCCAATTGGGCAAGGTTATTGTTAGCGCCAATGAGCATATTGCTACCTATCGATTCGACTTTGGGAAAACTAATACTTAGAAGCTCATTATTAAATTGGATTCGAATTTCAGAGGTGGTGGCAGTAAGATTTGGAAAAGAAATGCTATCGATGCCAGTATCGATTATATATAATAAGCCTACTGATTCCAACTGGGCGAAAGCTGAAATGTCGACTATGTCTGAACCTGATCCTTCAAATCGCAACTGACCTGGGATGTCCGTACATGTTGGGTAATTGACAATAAAATCGTCTACTTCTTGTTGTGTAGTAAGTGTTAAACCTGTTGGACATTGAGCATTAACAAAAGCACCTATAGAGACCAGTGCCAAAATAATGTAAGTTTTCATAGTTCTAGTTCCTGATTGATCTCTCTAAACTATAATGAGAGATAGTAATTAAAAGTAAACAAATTTTAGCTTTCTAGTCTATCCCTAGCACATCATAATTCTAGTGCACGCTGCCGTGTTGCTATAAATGTAATATCTTTATATACATGAAAAATCAATTATTCGCAGCGCTCCTAAGTGTCATTGCCTTCACTAGTGGATATGCACATTTGTTGGACATCGTCTAATAGAGCATGGACATTTTGCTAAATGTAAGAATTCTAACAGGTAAAGTGAGCGATGACTTTGTCGCAGAAAGGTGCCATATAATTTTCTATCTTCATACTCTTCT
>CAZIMH010000091.1:0-9950 GCA_964540155.1 uncultured Saprospiraceae bacterium | reverse complement strand
CAACAATACCCCGCTTGAATTAATTGCTTTAGAAAGGGCTTTGATGGATGAACAATTCGAGGGCCTATACCTTCCTAAGGCATTAGGATATGCTGTTCTTAGAGGCAGAGTGAATGACCGGATTAAATATGAGAGACCACAGGATCACTATGCGGATATTTTGAGTTTCATATGTAAGTCATCAAACTTTGAGCAAATAAGACTAAGAGTTGGGCAATCTATTCAGATTGGCTTTGCAATGAGTTCTGATATCTGGATAACTAATTTCTTAGCCAATGTGCAGAACAAGAAAGCAAAGACATTCTTGGAATCACAACGATTTATCAAATACCGAGATCAGAAGCAACGTAATACAGCGCTTGTGAAATATCGTAAGCAGTTTCAAAGCCTGAATTTCTCTACCGTGGTCATGCCAGAGAATATGACTGAACTTCTAGTTGAATCTGGAAGCTTGAAAGACTTCTTGATATACAGAGGTCTAAAGGACTACAATAATGAAAGTCTCACCCCGGCCTTGCGAAAACTGATAAACAATAGTGAATACTATGATAGCAAGGAGTTTTACGAGCTGTGTTTAATTATCGGTGCTCACTTTGATTTAGAAGCTGCAGATGTAACCAATCTTAAAAATGCCTTGACAGGAATCCGAGCAAACCACGATCAGGATTCTAATCATGTCTTCGAGTTACTTAATGCCCATTCCGATAAAGTAAAAGGTCTTACCATAGAAAATGAGAAAAAGTTATCAGCTATCATTGATAAATCTTCTTCGGACAAGATAGCTTCATACTTTACGATGCTAGACGCTGTCAACTCATTAGGTTATGTGCACCAAGACGCTATTCATGCCGTCAGAGAATACTACTACCAAAATGAAGGTCTCTCTGATGAAAATGAAGCAGTTAGAAAATCTATACTTAGCAAACTCAGTAAATTTCTCAATAACTTAACTGTAGAGGAGTACCCAGAATACTTTGAAATAAATAAAGTTTTCACTGAGTATATGGAGATATTCAGTAACCAAAAGTTCAATCAAGATCTCAAAGATTTAAGTCTAGTCTATATAAGAAAATGTCTAAAAAACTATAAAGACAAGCGAAGCAAAGAATATCAAGATATTAAGAAGTTTGTGAAGACTACTTTCATCGATCATGGTTTTATGACTGATAAGCAACTTACAGATTTATTCAAGACGAAGCGTAAGCCACGAACGACAACTGCATAATAGGCTTAATAATCTGTTAGAAGAGAATAACTTTTTTGGAGATGGTTTTCTGTCCAGCAGTAATCTTTAGAATATAAATGCCTGCTGACATATTTTCTACATCCATAGTTATGTGGTTGGGATTGGCTTCTTGATTTAAATCAGCTTCTCTAATCAGTACTTGCCCATTTAGATTAAGTAATTCTATGGACTCTGCTACTACTTCATTAAGCTGGATATTAAGATAGTTATTAGCTGGGATAGGGTAGACCTGGACTAAATCGTCAATGTTTGATTCTAGAATAGAAGTTGTACCTGAAACTATTATCGTAGTATCATTTTCGCAAAATTGGGCATCAATAATTGTGACTGTATATTCACCTGCGGCTAATTCTGTTGCTGATGGACCACTAATAAATGAAATTGGGCTTCCCCACATATATGAATAGGGAGGCACTCCACCACCTGCATCTAAATGAATCTCACCTTCACTGTTGCCTTCTACATCTGATATCACTGAAGCATCAAAGACGATTGTATCTGGAGAGAATACTGAAATGGAACTTACAAATGAGATACAGCCAGCTGCATCAGTTATCGTTGCATCATATAGCCCTTTCTCAAGATTGCTGATGCTGAGAGTCTGATCACCATTACTCCAATCGACCGTATAAGGAGATACCCCTCCTGAAACATCTATACTTATCAATCCATCATCACCATTCCAGCAGTCATTATTAATCTTGTCCGATACATTATGTAAAATTGGCGCTGGGCTTTGTATAATTATCGAATCAGCAATTCCTACACATCCTTCTCCATCTGTAACTGTCAGATTATACGAACCTGAGATGAGCTGAACGATGGTGTCTGTCAGTTCATTGACTAAATTTTTATCACCAGAGCTCCAATTAAAATCTAGCGGCAGAGAAGCATCAGCTACAATAGCCGTCAGGCTAGCTACTGAATCACCATGACATTCTATCTCATCATCCAAAGTTATATTTACATCTATCGGAATATCCTCATTTATCACTTCTAAGGAAAACGCGTTGGACTTACAATTAAATTCATCTACTACGGTTACTGAGTACAATCCTGGACCTAGGTTCTCTAATGAATTCTCATCAGAATCCTCTCCATCGAAAATGCCCCAATTAAAGATATAATTTCCATTGCCGCCTATAACGTCTATAGCAACTGAACCTTCCAGACTCCCTAGGCAACTTACATTGATAATATCAGATACAGAGATTATAATAGGTTCAGGCTCACTTATATCAATGTCTGCAATGACTGCAGAGCAAGAATTGAAATCACTTACTGTTAGACTGTATTTACCTGACTCCAGTCCAAACTGATCTTCTGAATTAGATCCATTAGACCAAAAGTAAGAGTAAGGTGGAGAACCGCCTTCTACTTTGATATCCACGAATGAGTCATCACCATCTGGACAGGTAATCTGCTCCAAAGTAGTTGCAGAAACAATCAAAGAGTCTGGTTCAGAAATCTCCAATTCTCCAATCACATTTACGCAATCATTGGAATCAGTAATAGTAGCGCTGTAAAGACCAGCTTCCAGATTACTTGCAATCGGGCCAGTAGTACCATGGGACCATAATACATCATAGGGAGGTGTACCTCCTATAATACCTAATTGGATAAAACCTGTATTATCTTGATGGCACTCACTATCTTGCAAAAGCACAACACCTACCGTAAGAATTTGGGGTCCTGCGACTCTAATCTCATCAGTGATCAAGGTACAATTGGAAGCATCACTAATCGTAGCTTGATATAGACCATCTTCCAAGTTATTAATTTCCAATCCTGAATCTCCATTAGACCATTCTACAGCTAATGGCTGTATGCCTCCGCCAACTAATATACTTAGTCCGCCATTAGATTGGCCAGCACATGACGGCGTCACTAAAGAAGATATACTATAGACAAGAATATCTTCAAAACCAACAAAGATAGGATCTGTAATAAGTTGACATCCACCAACATCTGTTATCGTTGCTGTATATATATCAGAAACTAGATTGTTCAGCACTGGGCCACTATCTCCATTACTCCATATATACTCATACGGTGGCTGACCATTCTCAGCTTGTAGCTCTATACGACCAGATGCTGTTCCGAGACAGGTTTCATTTAATACAGAAGCGACAGCATAATCTAAATCATCCAAACTGACATCATCAGCGTCTCCATTACAATTATCATCTATCTGGTTACATCGAATTTCTATAGCATCTGGATTAACCAAGCTGTTAGTATCATCACAATCAAAATCATTAGACACAAAACCTATAGGGGCAAACTCGCTACAAAAAAAAGCGACCACTGCTCCGTCTCCAAATCCATCAGAATCATTATCTGTGAAAAAAGGATTAGGTCCTATTGTATCCAGACTTAGTAACTTAAGATTATCTATTGCAATATCGCTACGACTAGCATTCTGCGGTTTTGTAGCTATAATTCTCAGGCGTCCTTTTTCAAAGAATGTAGGCAACGAAATTTGTGCATTTTGCCATTCATTCCCCTGAGATCCATTGACTTCGAATAAAGAACTCCAAGCTACTTCATCTGTGCTATAAGCTATCTCTAAGGACCCAACATCCGCGCCGAACATGTGATAATCTAAAGAAAGGGCACAGTCTTCAGAATCAATCACTGTCAAACAATCTGAGAATAATTCAATGCTTTGTCTATCCGGACAAGCATCAGCTTGGCTTTCTATGTAAATATATCTTCCACTCCCAGAAACATCATCCGATGGACCTGTAAATGTTGTTGGTGTCATTCCTTCAGAAATAATCCAATCTGCATCATCACCATCACTGTTATGCCAAATGCCTGACAATGGACATGAACGGATACAACTAGATTCACAAAGATCCAAATTGTCAAAATTCTCTACTAAGATACTGTTCTTGCATGCTGTCAGAAATTTGATAACGCAGCTTTCTGGTGAAAAAATAGAATTACCACAATCTGCTTCTACTGTCAGTTCGTATTCTTGATTAGGCTCCAAATTATTAATAGTAAAAGATCCTTCTTGGCAAATCACAAAGTCAGAAGAAGATAGAGGTGTCGGATCTTGGGAACGCTTTATAACCAACTCCAATGCTTCACAACGTTCACCTTCAGCCCATGCTACCGTGACTTGAGTAGCTTCTATATCAGAGACTCTAAACGTACTGGGTACATTGCATGACTCTGAGACGAAATTCAACTTAGTGTAATTAAGTTGGCCTAAGTCACCTGAGGCTCTATCACAGATTACAATAGCCCAATTGCCAGCAGGATCATTACCATTGAAAAGGGAGCTAATGGGATCCTCTGGAAAAAACGAACCCACGAATGGAGGAGCGCTTATCTTAATATCACGACAGGCATCATCTGAAAAAGAAACGGGGACACTACAATCAGAAATAGTTGGGTCACCATAGTTATCTATACCTCGTCCATTATTAGACGATAACGTAACAGATTCTCCCCAAGGAGCCTGAAGTTGTATAGTGAGGTCCGCAGGCCAAGGATGACTAATAATTAAATCGACGCTTTCTAAGAATACATCCTCACCCAATACATTTCCTGGCAGAAAAGGCTCAGTAATCAAAAACGCATCCTGAGATGGACAATTATTATCTGTTATAGGAAACTGTAGATTGCACGACGCATTATTATCTATAACTGTATTGGCAAAATACGGTCCATTGTATAAACTTACCTCCCCATCACAATTTGCTCTTATATATACTTCATAAGATTCACCTGATTCTAGGCCTTCAAATTTATATGTCGGCAATTGGATGTCAACAATATTAGGTATTTCTGTTCGTGGAAATCCTTTAAGCCCAAACTCAATTTCCCAACTAACTTGACCTGTATTAAAGTCAAGCCAATCTGTAACGAAACCATCAAGAGATGGATTAGAGACCGATGATAGGATAGGTAATCTACAATCTGACTGGGCATAAAGACAAGAGAAGAAAGGGACCAAGAGGCATAGAAGGCCTAAGATTTTAATTCTAATCCACTTTCTTGTCATAGACTGTAAATATTGGTTTACACTTATTTAACGACAATATTGACCATACGCTTCGGCACTACTATAACCTTTACGACATTTTTGCCTTCCAACCACTTTTGCATGTCTGTTGCAGCAAGCGCTTCCTTCTCCATAATGGATTTATCTGCGTCAGCAGCGAATGTCATTACAACTCTTTTCTTTCCATTCACGCAAATAGGGTAGTCTATAGAATCTTGAACCAAATACGACTCATCAAAATCAGGAAAAGACTGTTGATGTACTGAGTATGTGTTACCTGACAACAACCACAATTCCTCGGACAGAAAAGGGGCAAACGGTGCAACAAGCACTATCATTGGTTCCAGAATTTTTCTTTTCCTCGTACCCAATTTCCTTAGTTCATTAACACAAATCATCATGGCACTAATGGCTGTATTAAAGGAAAATTTTTCTACATCTTGAGATACCTTCTTTATCGCTTGGTGCAGTGCTTTATACTCTTCTTTTGTCGGTTCCTCATCACTAAGACTAAAAGATTCTCCTTCATAAAAGAGTCCCCAAAATTTCTTCACAAATTTGGATACGCCTTCTATACCGTTAGTATCCCAGGGCTTAGATTGCTCTATAGGTCCTAAAAACATTTCATACAACCTAAACGTATCTGCACCATGTTCTGATATGACATCATCTGGATTAACCACATTATGATATCGCTTAGACATCTTACCTACCTCAGATAAAGTAAGGAACTTTAAGGAATCTCCATTGTCAGAAATAGTAGAAGCAAGGGCAGTTCCTTCTTTTGTTACAAATTGTGCATTTTCGAAGCCCGACCTCCAATCCAAAAATTTCTGTATACTTTTTCTGTCTACATAAGATTCTGGAGTTCCATACGCCATGACCATATCAATATGGATAGGAATTTTTGCAAATTCCACATCTGGATATCGGTCTAGTATATCTGCACTAACAAAAATATTTTCGTCATTCTCTCCTTTCATCAGAGGCATGAATTCTATAACCCCTTGAATCATTCCTTGATTAATCAGTTTCTTAAAGGGTTCATTAGTCGGGACATATCCTAAATCGAAAAGAAACTTGTGCCAAAATCTGGCATATAATAAATGGGCTACGGCATGCTCGGCTCCACCAACATATAGGTCAACATCCTGCCAGTAATCCAATGCCGCTTTGTCTGCAAATCGATTGGCATTATTAGGATCCATATATCTTAGAAAGTACCATGATGATCCTGCCACTGCTGGCATCGTATCTGTTTCCCTAAATTCTCCGTCGTCTAAATTCTTCCAAGATGTAATCCTTGACAATGGACTCTTTCCATCTTCGGTGGGCTTAAAGTCTTGTGTATGCGGCAACTCTATAGGGAGCTGGTCCAAATTCAATGTGTGAGGTATGTCATCTTTGTACATTATAGGGAATGGTTCTCCCCAATATCGTTGTCGGCTGAATCCAGCATCACGCATTTTATAATTGGTCATGACTTGACCTATGCCTCTTTCAGTAATCTGACTTGCCATATGCGTGATTGCATCAGGTACTTCCATTCCATTGAGAAAATCAGAATTAATAATGACGCCTACTTTATCTGATTTTGTTGCATTTGGATAATTGGTCTTATCGACAACATCTATTATTTCCAAACCAAATTTAGTCGCAAAAGCAAAGTCTCTATCATCATCCGAAGGCACAGCCATTATAGCGCCAGTACCATAGTCCATTAAGACATATTCTCCTATCCAAATAGGAATCTTCTTATTATTAAATGGATTGATGGCGTAGGCGCCAGTAAAAGCACCAGTTACTTCCTTCACGTCACTCATCCTATCTCTATCACTTCTAGACTTGACATAGGTTAGGTAAGCATTAATTGATTCTTTTTCCTCGTCAGTCGTAATCTTTTCTACGAGGGGGTGTTCTGGTGCAAGAACCATATAGGTCGCACCAAAAATTGTATCCGCCCTGGTTGTAAATATCTCCAACTTTTCTTCATGGCTATCAATAGGAAAAAATATCTGAGCACCCAATGATTTACCTACCCAGTTTCGTTGGATTGTTTTAAGAGAATTACTCCAATCTATAGTTTCTAATCCAGACAATAACCTTTCAGCATAAGCAGTCGTTCTAAGATTCCACTGTGTCATGGCCTTCTTTTCTACTGGATGTCCTCCACGTTCTGACAAGCCCTCTTTTATCTGATCGTTAGCCAGAACAGTTCCTAACGCCGGACACCAGTTGACATAGCCAATCTTTCGGAAAGCCAATCTGTAGTCAGATAACATAGTGGCTTTCTCAGACGAATTGGCATTATTCCATTCCTCTGATGTTAATGGATTCTTTCTACTTGTAAATGCATTGACCTCATTAGCTTTGCCTGCATCTAATTGTGCCACTAAGTCAGAAATGGGAGTTGCTTTATTACTGCCTAAATCATAATAATGTTCAAAAAGCAAAGAGAAAATCCACTGCGTCCACTTGTAATAAGAAGGATCACAAGTTTGGACTTCTCTGCTCCAATCAAAAGAGAAGCCTATATTGTCTAATTGCTGCTTATATCTTACGATGTTTTTTGAAGTAGAATCTGCAGGATGTACACCTGTAGCTATGGCATACTCTTCTGCGGGTAGACCAAAGGCGTCAAATCCCATAGGATGTAAGACATTAAATCCCTTAAGTCGCTTGTAACGTGCAAATATATCTGATGCTATATAGCCTAATGGATGTCCTACATGCAGTCCAGCACCAGAAGGGTAGGGAAACATATCTAAAACGTAGAACTTTGGCTTAGGTGAAGCATTGCTTACTTTATATAATGCCGTTTTCTTCCATTCTTCTTTCCATCTCTTTTCTACATCTCGAAAATTATATCGCATTACCTTTCTATGTGGGTTTATAAATTTTTCTTTATTACTTACTCGCTAAATGAGCGGCGATGAAAACTGCTTGGCATACCATTCCTATAACCCCAGCGCTCTAACCATTCGCCTCTTTCATTCTTCTCAGATATTACAAAGGTTTCTTCATCTATCATCTGCCCATCAGCTCGATGTCGTGAAAAGCTGATTTCATTCGCATCATTGTCATAATCCATCTTAAAGAAAGAAGAGAGTTGCCCTTTGTTGTCAAAAATTGATTTCTTAATCACGTTACCATTATGGTCATATTCAAAAGACTCGGTCCTCAGCAATTCCTTACTATGACCTTCATATCCCATTCTCTTAACAATATTGGTTCCCTTGTATTCTATATTATAAATAGCAAGCAGCGATGAGTCTGCATCGTAATAATTGGTTATACCAGAATCCCCATCCTTTTGGACAAATTCATATGACTTTACAGTATTGTCTATTTCGAAAAATGTGGTTTGCTCTAGTAGACCTTTCTTATACAACTTGGCATCCTTGTATTTGAGCACAGTAGGCTTTTTAGATTGTTCATCACCTGTAACCTGATAGATTTCATGGATGACCAATAATTCACCTGGAACCACATCTTGATTCTTGCATGACGCTGCAAGTAAGGCTAACCCTAAAACTAAGAGAAAACGCTGTCTGTATATTCTTGAATTTTTCACACTACAAAGATGTGAATAATCAAACAGCATTCTTAAGCTTGAGTAGATTAATCACTCTATTGGGGTAATCACTGATTATACCATCAACCTTTAGCGCAATCATTTTCTTTATATCCGTGAGTTCATTAACAGTCCAGGGTATCAATTTCATGCCGTTATTCTTGCATAGCAGCACCAGCGTGGCATCTACCAGTTTAAAATCGGGACTATAAATTGTAGGCATAAAGCCTAATACATCTAAATTTTGCTCTGGTGTGTTTTCATTCTCTATCAAATAAACCGTTTTTACTTCTGGATAAGCTTCATGAATATACTGCAGCGTGGGTACATCAAAACACTGAACAGTGGTTGTTGGCATGATGCCAGCCTGTACTATATCACGAATGACAATATCTGCAAAGGTCTTTAAATTGGGATGATGGGGGCTTTTGTCCCATTTAGGCTTTCTTTTGATTTCTATATTATAACTTATTGAAGTTAATCCCTTTTCAACTAGCTTCCTTTTGACAGCCGCTGCCATATCAATCAGACTAGGTTTATGAGTTGTTATATTAATTTGATCCAAAAATCTGGGATGAGAGCGACTTCCAATGTCATAACTTTTAATCTCATCATAGCTCATCTTGAAGATATTATACTTCTCTTCTTCCTCTTTGGTAATTAACTGCCCATTAGGATTCATCGCTATTTCATGAGACATGAAAGGTTCGTGTGAAATAATGGTAAGACCTTCTTTGGATACAACAGCATCCATCTCCAATGTATCTACTCCTATTTCTATAGCATGGAGAAAGCCCGGAATCGTATTCTCAGGGAAATAACCTCTACAACCTCTATGTCCTTGGACATCCATATCTTAATTTTTGGTTACACTTTAAATTTTAACCTAATATATATCAACTTTCTAGTAATTTTGTGCAGTCTTTCCCTCCAGTGTCTCAGCACTATGGAGTAAATTACATGCTGTAATTGCTATTAAGAGTTTTTCTGTAAGGCTTAAAGCCTATTATTGTGTTTTAATAAACACATGAGGATATAGTATACATACTAAATTCCAATAGTTAAGCAATTCAATTTTAGTACGATTATTGTTACTATTGAAACAAAATAAT
>CAZIMH010000090.1:0-10151 GCA_964540155.1 uncultured Saprospiraceae bacterium | reverse complement strand
ACTTTAGATAGGTTGTTATCAGGTCAGACCATAGCTGAATATGTGAACAATCTATTTTCGGAATCTAATCTCCTACAGAAAGGCTCTGACATTTCTAAGTTCCTCGGTAAGAAGAAGAATATTGAGAAAAGTAAAGATCCATTAATAAAGAGTGCTGATATACTCATATCGCGTTATCAGCAAGCGTCTGAAGCCTTTTCCAAATCTTCTGCAAAACGCAATGGATTAGAAGCCAAGATTGCCAATCAGGCATTCAATGTATTTGGTACTTCTCTACCACCCGATGCTACCTTTACCTTACGTATTAGCGATGGCGTCGTGCAAGGATATAATTATAATGGAACAGAAGCTCCTGTAAAGACAACATATTTTGGATTGTATGACAGACATTATTCCAACGAAAAGACTTTTCCATGGTCGCTACCTGAGAAATGGCTTAATCCATCAATGGAGCTATTACAATCTCCACTCAACTTTGTATCTACAAATGATATAATCGGTGGAAATTCTGGCAGTGCTATTATTAATGAAAATAGAGAAGCAGTCGGTCTGATATTCGATGGGAATATAGAGTCGCTACCAGGTAACTTTATATTCGATGAAGAATTTAATAGAAGTGTATCTGTTCATGCCGGTGGTATTTTTGCTGCAATGAAGTATGTTTATAATGCGGATAGAATAATTGCTGAACTCAATATTAAAGAGTAGAGTTAGCACTTATCTGTAATTAAAAAAGGCGAAGACTGTAATAGTCCTCGCCTTTTTTTCTTAACTAAATTGGTAGAATATTATTTGTCATCTACTTCTTCGAATTCGACATCAGTCACCTCCTCATCAGCTTTTTTATCAGATGGATTTCCTTGGGCACTACCCTCGTTTTGTCCTTCTTGGGTTGCTGCATAGATGTCTTGACTAGCCGCTGTCCAAGCAGTATTCATTTTTTCCATTGCGGTATCTATTGCACCAAGGTCCTGCATTTTATGGGCCTCTTTAAGTTCTGTTAGTGCCGTATCTATATCACCTTTCTTATCTTCAGGAATCTTATCTCCATATTCCTTCATCTGCTTTTCAGTCTGGAATATTAAAGAATCAGCTTGATTAATCTTGTCTGCTTTTTCTCTTGTCTGCTTATCACTATCAGCATTTGCAGCCGCCTCAGCCTTCATCTTTTCTATCTCTTCTTTGGACAATCCTGTTGATGCTTCTATTCTAATATTCTGTTCTTTTCCAGTGCCTTTGTCTTTGGCAGATACATTTAGAATACCATTCGCATCCATATCAAAGCTTACCTCGATCTGAGGTACACCTCTAGGTGCTGGAGGAATACCGTCAAGGATAAATCGCCCTACAGCTCTATTGTCTTTTGCCATCGGTCTTTCACCTTGCAAAATGTGAATCTCCACACTAGGCTGATTATCAGCAGCTGTGCTGTAGACTTTAGACTTTTTAGTAGGTATCGTAGAATTAGATTCTATAACTACATCATATACGCCGCCCATAGTTTCTATACCCATAGACAAAGGCGTCACATCTAATAGAAGTACATCTTGTACATCCCCACTTAGAACCCCACCTTGTATGGAAGCACCTACTGCAACAACTTCATCCGGATTTACACTTTTATTTGGCTTCTTACCGAAGAACTTCTCAACTGCTTCTTGAATCTTTGGAATTCTAGTAGACCCTCCTACTAGGATGATTTCGTCAATATCACTTTTGGACAATCCAGCATCCTTGAGTGCTTCCTGGCATGGCTTTAATGTTCTTTCTACCAATGAATCAGATAGCTGTTCGAACTTTGACCTTGTCAATTTGAGTACGAGGTGTTTTGGTACGCCATCTACAGCTGTGACATAAGGAAGATTGATATCTGTCTCCTGAGAAGATGATAATTCAATTTTTGCTTTTTCAGCTGCATCTTTAAGACGTTGCAAAGCCATCGGATCTTTTCTTAGATCCATATTCTCCTGCTTCTTGAATTCTTCAGCGAGGTGGTCTATAATTACGTGATCAAAGTCGTCTCCACCTAGATGTGTATCACCATTCGTAGATTTTACCTCAAATACACCATCACCTAATTCTAAGATAGAAACATCAAATGTCCCTCCACCAAGATCATATACAGCTATAGTAGAATCTTGGCCTTTCTTATCTAACCCATATGCCAATGCTGCAGCAGTTGGCTCATTGATTATTCTTTGAACATTTAGCCCAGCTATCTCTCCAGCCTCCTTAGTGGCTTGACGCTGAGAATCATTGAAGTAGGCAGGTACGGTAACTACGGCGTCAGTCACTTCAGTACCAAGAAAATCCTCAGCTGTTTTCTTCATCTTTTGGAGGATGATTGCAGAAATTTCCTGAGGGGTATATTTTCTATCCTCTATGTTGATTCTGATTGTATTGTTATCTCCTTTTGCCACTTTATAAGTGGATCGGCCAACTTCTTTATCAGCTTCATCAAATCTCAATCCCATAAATCGCTTTACAGATGAGATTGTACGTGTCGGATTAGTGATCGCCTGCCTTTTAGCTGGATCACCTACTTTTCTTTCACCATTATCCAGGAATGCGACCACAGATGGTGTGGTTCTTCTACCTTCTTCATTAGGAATGACAACGGGTTCATTTCCTTCCATGACCGCTACAACACTATTGGTAGTTCCTAGGTCAATACCTATTATTTTACCCATATTGAATAATTAAACTTTACTTTATTTATCAAAAAATTATACATATGATACATATCAAAGTATATGCCTACGCATGTTAGCTGCCATATTGTGTGGGAATATCAGGTCAAAACTGACAAGATGTTAATTAGCCTAAAGAACAGATGACAAAAAGTCACACATTCTATTCAAAGCCAAGCTGATTTGTGATTGGACCATTGATCAATTCATCTTCTGATACACCACTGAGTCTTATTTCGAATAGACTTGTAGTATTCCTAGAGGCGAAGATGCCTCTTCCTTCAGATAGATTATCAAAGAAAGGTATATCCTGTGTAGAAGTAATACCCAAATTGGCCTGACCAACTCTAAGAAATTCCTCTAGAATAGAATTTGCACCAGATAGATGGAGATTCATAGAACTAAATCGTCTCTGGATACCTTCAATCACTGGGATTCTTGCGGCCATAACAGCGAAAAATTCATCACCCAGCTGTTCGAATCTGATAACATTAGTTCCAGACTCTGATCTTCTGAGGTTGGTGGCCAAATCCCAAGTGAAAGACCTAGTCTCAAAATTTTCTCCAGGCATTCGCTCTACGTAGAATATCTCCAATGACAGATCATAGATTTGACCATTAGGATGTACACTCATAGCTATACCAGTATCATCATTGGGTAGAAAAGCCAGTCTTGGGTCTGGGCTCAATGGATTAGGTGAAATAAATCTAGATACTCCTACAATGTTAGTAGATGCTGTAACTAGCGGAAGTTCATCACCTCTATCCAGATTCAATGTATACTGGCCTTCCAGGTCTATATTAAGACTGTCTGAATCTACGGTATACAGGTAATTAGGATCCTGAGCAAATACACCTTCATCTCTGACCAATCCTTGCAGGTTTCCATTGATTCTTGTTAAAGGAATGACATCATCATTTAGATTATTTGTAATAAATGCTGTGGCAGTCTCTGGATAATATAGTGAATCCACATCCTGGGCTATTATGAGTGCAGATACTTCTGGATCAACGAAAGCTCTTTCAATCCTTATATACTGGGCATCACTAGATGGATCAAGTAAACCATATATTATAGGTAAATCACCCATTGGCTCTACAACATCCAATGTATTATCACAACTGAGCAAGCCTAATAATAGAAAGAGAACAATACCGATTTTTTTCATACTGCAAATCTACGCTAAATAATAAATTATGGATATTTCATCTATGGATTTTATATCTTTCACGCTAAGATAAAACAGTTAAAAATGTCCGCAGTCAGTAAAGATGCAAAACGTATGACTACCCACATTCTTAAACGAATGAAGTATGCAGGAGAAAAGATTTCAATGCTTACGGCCTATGACTACAGTATGGCTAGGATAATTGATGACGCTGGCATAGATGTTATCCTTGTCGGAGACTCAGCCTCTAATGTTATGGCAGGTCACGAAACGACCCTTCCTATCACGTTAGATCAGATGATTTACCATGCAACATCTGTCATTCGTGCAGTAAAAAAAGCATTAGTAGTGGTAGATCTGCCTTTTGGAACCTACCAAGGAAATTCTGAGAAAGCACTTCATTCATCTATAAGAATCATGAAGGAATCAGGCGCTCACGCGGTCAAGTTAGAAGGTGGCTCTGAGATAATAGAGTCTGTGAAACGGATAGTCTCCTCAGGTGTCCCAGTAATGGGTCATTTAGGACTAACACCTCAGTCTATTTACAAATTTGGAACGTACACCGTCCGAGCTAGAGAAGAAGAAGAGGCTAGAAAGCTTAAATCTGATGCCATAGAACTACAGGAAGCTGGTGCTTTTGGATTAGTTATGGAAAAAATTCCTGCAAACTTAGCAGAAGAAGTAACTAAGCTAGTATCTATCCCAACTATTGGGATTGGAGCTGGAGGAGGTACTGACGGTCAGGTTCTAGTAAGTCATGATTTGTTTGGAATAACAAAGGCCTTTAATCCAAGATTTTTGAGACGTTATCTAGACTTGTATAATGAAATGAAGGGTGCCGTAGAAAGCTATATTTCAGACGTCAAGTCTTCAGACTTTCCGAGTGACCAAGAGCAGTATTAGGGATGAAGAAAATTCTAGTTTCTTTTGTTGTTCTCTTATTAATTGCTGGTTTTGCAGGCTTCTATTTTTATAAAGCCATTCTTGCTCCCATCGTCTCTCTTGAAGATCAACGACAAGAAATAACTGTTCATATTCCCACTGGCACGGACTATTCTGAACTGAAAACAATTCTCTCAGATAGCTCAATTATACAAAATGAAAAATCGTTTGACTTAGTAGCTCGAATGATGCGCTTCTCCAATGTCAAACCTGGTAGATATACGATTAAGAATAATTGGAGTAATAAAAATTTAATATCACTACTTCGTTCAGGTAATCAATCTGCTGTAAACCTAACATTCAATAATGTAAGAACCATTCAAGATTTGGCTGGTTTTTTTTCTCATAGATTGGAATCAGATTCCAGTGAACTCCTCTCCTATTTCTTATCAGATAAGGTATTGAAGTTAAATGATAAAACGGAGGAAAACATCTTGACTCTATTTATCCCTAATACTTATGAGCTGTTCTGGAATACCAGCCCTAAGAAACTTGTAGAACGAATGGCCACGGAACATGATAAATTCTATGACAAGCTTAGAAAGGAGAAAATGAAAGCGCTAGAACTTTCTTCTGAGGAAGTGTATACTCTAGCATCTATAGTTCAAAAGGAAACGCTGGTATCAGCAGAGAAACCACGAGTAGCTGGTGTATATATAAATAGACTTAAGAGAGGTCAGTTACTTCAAGCAGATCCAACCGTTGTTTTTGCTTCTGGTGAATTTGGGTTGCGACGGGTGCTTAATAAGCATTTGGCTATAGACTCCCCTTATAATACTTACAAGTACGAAGGATTACCACCTGGTCCGATTGCTATGCCAGATATAACCACGATAGATGCCGTATTGAATTATGAGAAACATAAGTATCTCTACTTTTGTGCAAGTCCTGATAATTCAGGGAAACATCTCTTTGCCAAAACGTTAGTACAGCACAACCGAAATGCGGATAAATACCGTGCATATTTGAATAAAAGGAGGATATACAAGTAATAATCTTTTACATCGCACACGTTATTACCGCCTCATGGCCTCATTTGACCGTTGCATCTTTTGTTGTATATGATTGTCTTCATAGTTTTTAGTACCTACCATAATCATCACATCACCCTCCTGTTTGATCGTCCATTCTTGTGGCTTCTTTTTGGCATTATTATCCACCATTAAGATTTCCTGCCTATCGGGATGAAAGTTATACTTACCAGCACCATTCACGTCTTTATTCTTACCATACTCATAGGTATGATCTTTTTTAAAATCTAACCATATACCAGTGTACTCGCCTACTTTAGACATTTCACCGTTATATACAAACTGATATTCCCATATATCCGCTTCTACTAGTGGATCAGTCTCAGGCATTGTTTTGAGTCTATGATTAAGGATGGATAGTGCTTGGGACCTCCACAGGTTAATTTGTGCATTACCATGTCCAGCCGCTTTCCTTTTTTTGCTGGCTTCTCTGGCTTCTTTGATAACAGGATTTTCTTCCGGAGTTATATTAGTTATGGGTTTGGATATAGGCTTAGGACGCTGTACTTTGTCACTATTGCAAGACAATAGTATTAACGTGGACATCAGCATCAACTGGAGGGCGGTTGTTTTCAATTACTTATTTATTTGAAAGCTAATATATTAAATTGCTAGATAGGTTTAAAAAACATATTACAAATCAAAATTATTTTGCAGACGGAGGCACAATTTTGATTGCCGTTAGTGGTGGCGTAGACTCTATGGTTCTGTGCGCCCTGATGTCGAAATCTCATCTGCAATATGATGTTTCACACATCAACCATAATACAAGGAACGGTGAGTCCGATTCTGATGAACGGTTTGTGGTTAGCTATTTTTCTAAATTGGGCATCAATGTTCATGTGAACAATATTTCTCATGATGGTACTGGTAATTTTCATGACTGGGCTCACAGAGAAAGGTACAAGATATGGGAGTCTAAAGGGTACGATTATATTCTTACGGCACATCATAAGGATGATAATCTGGAAACCATACTCATTAATATTTTCAATGGCAGGTCAGTATCAGAAATTCCAGCAAAGAATGGTAAAATCATCCGTCCCCTACTTCCATTCTCGAAAGCTGAAATTCAAGAATATGCCAAACTAAATCAAATTCCCTATGTAGAAGATGCTTCTAATCAGTCTGATATCTACTTGAGGAATATGGTTAGACTTCAAATTATCCCTTTGCTGAAAGAGTCACCTAATGCGTCAACTAAAATTGAGAATCTTGCGGAACGTTTATCTGAAGATTTGAGATTGTTAGATAGGTTTATTAATGAATCTGTAGAATTAGAAAGGTTAGATAATGGCGATATGCAGTTTCATAAAGCGCAGTTATCCGACCCGACATTGATTTATCATATACTGAAAGCATATGGTATAGGCAGAGCTCAAGCTTCGCAGATGCATAATGCACTTGGACATGTCGGTAGTGTCTTTCACTCAGCCGAATATACGTTCTTGGTCGATAGAGATTATATTCTTATCAAAGCGTCTAAATCAGCTGAACATAAGGAAGATGTTCACTTTACAATTGAAAACTTGCCTATAGATATTACAACGCCGAAGGTATCTATTGCCGTGAGTCGTGTTTCTGATGTTATTCTGAATCAGTCTAATTCAGTGGCATTTTTTCCTGAGAAATCATTAAAAGGGAAGCGATTGTGTTTGCGTTATTGGAGAAATGGAGATGTCTTCTTTCCTTTTGGAATGAATGGACAAAAGCAAACATTAAAAAAATTCTTTGCCAACATAAAAGTAGATAGGTTCACGAAATCTGATATCCCAATATTATGTGCAGATGAAGAAATAATTTGGGTCTGTGGTTACAGGACAGACGAACGATACAGAATAGAAGATTATAATTCTAAAATTATTAGAATAGAATTACTTTGATTTGTCTTCAGTGTCTTTGAATACTGGTTGTGGCCTAGGCGCTTCATCGTAGACATGATTGAACAATTTTTCTTTGTATTTCCATTTTCCATCCTCAAAATAATACCCTTCGTAGGTCCCATCAGGAATGGCAGTAGGTCCTTGTCCAGCTTGAAGTCCCATCACTTCGGATAGGTGGTCGTGGACAATCATTTTCATGTCAACATTGTAATTAACAGTAACTGAGGCATCTGAAGAATATTTAAGTACGAGTCTATTCTTATAAGTATCTAGATTGTCTTTGTCCTCAAATATTTCAGCGCCAAAATCTACAGAATTAGCCTTGACATACATATGGTCAACAATCTTCTGGTTATCGAAACGTCCATTAGGGTCATATCCAAATAGCACATAACCATCAGTATCTTTGTTCGGTATCATTTTGTAGTACAAACATCCATACCAATTCTCATGATTCGAGCTGCTGTATTCCAATTCTTGGGAGACTTCATCATTTTTGACTAATTGGATATAACTTCCATCAGGGCGGACAACAAATCCTCTAAAATCATAACTCTCATTATCGCCTTTTATTAACCAAGTAACCAATTTAAACTTATCATCAGGTGTATCCAGAATAGAGATGTACTTGAAGAAATCAGAGGAGTCTGTGTAGATAGATTTTTGTTGTAGATATGTATCGAACAACTCATCGAAATTTTCTGCTGCAAATGTTCTTGAACTGGCTTCAGACGCATTAATCATAACATCAGCATAGAATGTTAAATTGTCCTTTAATTCTCTTTCACCCATGCCCTGAGCTGCTGAATAAGAAAGAGACAGTATAGTGATTAAGATAGTAAATGCAACCTTCATGAAATATACTTTGAACTGTAACGATTTTTTAGGAACGTTGAGTACACCTAAGGGACCTGATAATTTATTAAATCCTTGTAGTCTGGTCTGTCAGATATCTTTCTATGGATAAACTGCTTTACTATTTTTCCCTTATGGATAAGAAAAACACCCGGCATCTGTCGGTTGTCTTCCAGCTGATTCAGAGAAAGGTTATGTTCAGATTCTTTGACCAGTTTATAGCCCCGAGCCCATACTTTCAAGCCATATAATTGGCTAAACCGTCCCATTTTAAGACCCATAGCACGGTAAAGCCGTTTCTCTGCATCAGGAATATGCTCTATGTCTTTCAGTCCATATTGCTCAAAATATTGCTCAGCTATTGATGGTTCTGACATGTGCACAAAGACGACTTGTATGTTTTTAGATGCTAAAGTCTCTTTTAAGCTGGCGATATCGCTTAAGGCTTCCCTGCAGAATATGCAACCGAAATGCCTCAAGAAAATCAATAATAAAGGAAAGGATCTAGACATTCTATCTAAATCATTTCCTTTATGTGTAATTATTCTAGTGAAGTCAACCAATTATTTTCTTCTAGATCTTTTTGATTTAGCTTTAGTTGAAGATGCTGGTATTAACTTCATCTTCTTGAAAGATTCAATGACTGCTTTCACATGTTTTGCTGATGTCTTAAGAAGTTTCTTTTCTTGAACATTTAGCTTTAATGGGAGAATTCTTTTGATTCCCTCTTTACCTAATTGTACAGGAACACCTAAAAAAGTATTTTTAATACCAAATTCTCCATCTAACCATACACTACATGGAAATATTCTGCCATCATCTTTTATGATTGATTCTGCCATTTGAGCAGCAGCTGCTCCTGGGGCATACCATGCAGAGGTTCCCATAAGCTTTACCAATTCTCCTCCTCCTTTCTTAGTTCGATTAACTATTTTATTGAGACTAGACTTTGTTATCATATCTGTAACAGGTATTCCTGCTACTGTCGTAAATCTAGGCAATGGCACCATGGAATCACCATGCCCACCCATAAGAACTGCTTGGATATCCTTAGGAGATACGCCTATTTCAGTCGCTAGGAATGCTCTATATCTAGCAGTATCAAGTATGCCTGCCATTCCAATAACTCGACTAGGGTCTAATCCACTTGCCTTTAAAGCAGCATAGGCCATTACATCCAATGGATTAGATACTATTATAAATATTGGCTTCTTTGAATACTTGAGGATAGATTGGGTTACTGATACAACAATCTTAGCATTTGTAGATATCAAGTCATCTCTACTCATACCTGGCTTACGTGGTATTCCGGCAGTAATGATAACGATATCAGATCCTTTAGTATCTCTGTAATTAGACGTACCAGTTATTTTGGTACTATAGTAATCTATTGGCGCTTGCTGCCAAGTGTCTAAAGCTTTGCCCTTTGCAAAGTCTTCTTTGATATCAACAAGCACAACTTCTTTTACTAAGTCTTTATGTGCTAGGACATTTGCTGCAGTAGCGCCTACATTTCCAGCCCCTACTACTGTAATTTTACTCATGTTACGATTTAATTTAATTTGTATAATATTGCGGCGCA
>CAZIMH010000089.1:0-10252 GCA_964540155.1 uncultured Saprospiraceae bacterium | reverse complement strand
CAGAAACAATCAGTCATCCACACTTTCGGTCGTCAGGCTCGACGTCATGCTACCCGCCGTCGCCATGCCACTTTAAGACAATCCCACGCTTGGCGTTGGCTGTCGCTTAGCACAGTGTCCAGCCGCCTACACCACTATTAGAATAGAAAAATCTGTTTTCAGTTTTGTAACTCAATACTTATTTCTTAGTTGTTCATTCAAGATGGAGTCTTGAATTGTTAAAAATACGTAGGCAGCTCATCTAATATGATCTAAAAAAATGAATAAGCAATCATCTGCCCCAGCATGCCTACCACGACCCCGCCATAAATCTCCTGCGGAATATGTGCTTTAAGGTATAATCTTGAAGTCAATATCATACCACCCAATATCAGGACCAGTGAGATAAAGAAAATAGAATGTATCTGATAGCTCGTCCCCAAAAATGAAAAGCCCAAGTAGGAACTTCCATGATTCAGCAGCAAGACTAATAGACCTGCTATAAAGCCACCAACACCTACGCCATGCAAACTTATCTTGCTAAATACATTTATAGCAAATGAGATGAAAATTGCGATTAATGCACCGAGCACAAAGGTGGCAAATGGAATGGGTATCATGTTATGCGTCCTCACATTGAGATAAAGCCAGAGATAACATACCATAAAAGCAATGAGAGGCCCTATCCGCTCCTGTCGTTCTACGAGCTGAAAACTCTTTATAAATCCGACACCTCTAAAAAGCAACAGCGTAATCGCAGGTAGAATCACTGAAGTGACTAAGATGATGAGCACGATTGTCGTCAGGTCTCTTTCATCTCTGTAGGGGAAGAGATATGGATTCACCTTCAGATAAAGCAACAGCATATACATGATTCCTAAGATGGGATGTCCTAGGATAGAGAGTAGATATGATATTGACTTTTTAGCCATCATTAGCACCTAAACATACTCTATTTCACCTAAAACATCATCACCTCAAGATGGACGACTTAAGATCTTCTAGAATCCCTCTATCTTCTCGACTAGATAAATCATAATTTTACCACTTAAACATTAACAGATATTTGACAAACTTCATTTATCATACATCGTTTTGATAACAAAGCCGAACAAATGAAAAATTTCAAGCATCTCATCCTCATATCTGGTCTCATAATAGCCACTACAGGACTAACGATTGGTCAGAATAATCCCTTGCTCCCTGTATCAGAGAGTACTGGAGAAGAAATTTGTATAGATACCATCAAATACGATGACGCTGATTTGGATCTATTTGAAACCAGAGTCGATGGTCGTGTAATGACTGCCATGATTACTGAGACAGGAGATACACTTATCATGGAGACACTGGATGATATCAGTATCACTTCATTAAGGACTTTCGAGACGGAGGAAGATTACAGAAAATATATGAAATTCAAGCGGTATGCAGCCATAGTATATCCTTATGCTAAAGAAGCTATCCGCATATTTAAGGAGACAGAGCATGTCACGGCTACCATGAATCGCCGTAAAAGGAAGAAACATATCAAGGCCTTGCAGGAGGAGCTTAAGAAGGAATTCGAACAACCGCTCAAGAAGCTCACCAAACTTCAAGGCAAGATTATGGTGAAGATGATAGAAAGAGAACTGGACAAATCTATGTATGACCTTATAAAAGGAGTGAGAGGCAGACTTGCTGCTTCTTATTGGCATAATGCTTCCAAGTTATACAGCTATGATCTTAAGGCAGGATACACGGAAGGAGAATATAATATCCTAGATGCTGTACTTCAGGACTTTGATGTTTCTTACAGAATAGAGCAGGATAGGATACATGGCCGATAGTTCAGGAAATGGGCATTTGGAATCTGGTACTGTAAAATGGCAGTCACCATCTAATATTGCCTTGGTGAAATACTGGGGTAAGCATGGCCAACAACTGCCAGGCAATCCATCTATATCTCTGACCTTAGACAAGGCGCATACTGTCACTGAAATAAATTATAAACTACGTGCAGATAAGGGTGCACCCCGAGTCCAATTCGAGTTTGAAGGAAAAGCAGCACCTGCTTTTCAGTCAAGGATAGAAAATTTCCTTTCAGGCCTCACTGGCGAATTGCCTTTTCTGAATCAAGTCAGTCTGGAAATATCCAGCGCCAATTCCTTTCCTCATTCGTCTGGCATCGCTTCTAGTGCCTCCAGCATGTCCGCTTTAGCACTCTGTCTCATGCAAATAGAGAATCAGATAGAGCGCAAGACTAGTATAGACTATCAGAAGGCCTCACATGTCGCGAGACTTGGAAGTGGCAGTGCCAGCAGATCGGTATACGGCCCTGTCGTTGTGTGGGGACAAACAGGAAGTGTGCCCAATAGCTCTGACCTCTTTGCTATCCCTTATGTAAAAGATATCCATGAGCGCTTTTTGGATATGCACGATGATATATTAATTATCAGTAAGAAGAAAAAATCTGTGTCTTCGTCGGCAGGACATAAACTGATGACTGACAATCCTTACAAGGTCACTAGGTATGAGCAAGCGCACAGACATGTCGCTGAGATTTTAGAGGCGATGCAAAAGGGCGACATAGAAAAGTTCGGAGACCTGGTAGAGAAAGAAGCCTTGACCCTGCATGCCCTCATGATGGCCTCCACGCCTCCTTATATACTTATGGAGCCCGGAACTGTAGAAGCTATAAAACAGATTCAGCAATACAGAAGAGAACAACACATTCCAGTATACTTTACTTTGGATGCAGGACCTAATATTCATCTATTATATCCACATCAGGTATCCGATAAAGTTAAAGACCTAAAAAACCACCTATTGCCCTTGTGTGAAGACGGAATGATTATAGAGGACAGAATGGGAATGGGACCAAAAGCACTACTATGAGAAAGACAATAATTTTCGCGCTGCTAGCTATTCAGTCATTGTCAGTGGCCGCCCAGCAGTGGGTAGAGAGCCCAATGGCGCACTGTGAAAATCCAGAGTTCAATCGGAAAGTGAGCAAATTGCTCAACTTCAGTGTAGATGTTATTGGGGTCAATGACATCAAGGATAATCTGCAAGACTATACGATTCTAGACATCCGAGAACCAGAAGAATATAAGGTGAGTCACATCCCAGGGGCGCAGTTCTTTGGGTATAAAAATCCATCATGGGAAAAGCTGAACGCCTTGGATAAGGATGAACCTATCATTCTATATTGCTCTATAGGGTATCGCTCAGAAAAGATGGGTGAAAAGCTAATGAAGCAAGGCTTCACCAATGTCCGCAATTTATATGGAAGTATTTTCGAGTGGGCCAATCAAGGGCTGCCTATGGAAAATATAAAAAATGAAACCGTCCCTCAGGTGCATGGATATAATAAGCGCTGGAGCAAATGGGTTAACAATCAAGAAATTGATGTAACGTATTAGGGTATCTTATCTGCAGCCACGCGACTACTTATTATAAGCATTCATCGTGTGGCTCAGTCCTATGGAACAGAAATCAAGACTGGCTTTGGCAGAAGTCTCTAGGATGTCTCCCAACTTGTTCATCTCCTCGTCGGACCATTTTCCAAGCACGAAATCTACCTGTCTACCTTTGCTGTAGTCATTGCCGATACCGATTCGCAGTCTAGGGTATTTACTCGTTCCTAGCACCTGTTCTATATCTTTTAGCCCATTATGTCCACCCGCAGCCCCTTTGCCTCGCAGCCTCAGTTTTCCAAATTCTATATTCAAGTCATCCACCACAACCAATACATTCTCAGGCTTAATCTTTAGTTTACTCATCCAATGATTGACAGACTTACCACTTCGGTTCATATATGTGGAAGGCTTGAGTAGGTGTATGTGTCTTCCTTTATGTTTCACCAGACAGAGGTCTCCTAGCGAATCATTCTTGAATGAGGCTTCCTTGTTCTTTGCTATCATATCCACGACCTCGAAGCCTACATTATGGCGAGTGCCATTATAATCAGGATGCATATTTCCGAGACCGACAATAAGGTATTTCATTGCTGAATCTATGTTTTCTTTAGGTGATGGTTTACTGAATAATCTTTTAAGTAATGTCCACATGGCTCTAACGTATCAGGCTTACTTGTTAGTTTCACAAAAGTGCTTAGATGAGAAATTTCCCTTTTTCATAAATCAAAACCTCATCTGCATATATTTCTCCACTTTTAGACATATCAGTGATCATATCCCAATGTATCGGGGACTGATTCTTACCACCCGTTTGTTTGTAAGATTGACCAAGGGCCATATGTATCGTACCCCCTATTTTTTCATCAAATAAGATATTTCTCGTTGCTCGTTGGATCTGATAATTAGTACCGATGGCTACCTCTCCAAAAAACTTGGCGCCTGGAATCTCAAATACCGCATCCAATAAATCTTTACCCTGTTCTGCATCCCACTTTACCACTTCGCCATTCTCTACCCATAGTGTAATGCCTTGGACATCTTTGCCCATGTAGATAGAAGGGAATGTAAAATGCACTTTACCATTGACACTATCTTCCACAGGTCCAGAATACACTTCTCCAGAAGGCATATTTGTTCTACCATCAGAATTTATCCAGGTCCTGTCTGAGACGGAAAACTCTACATCAGTGTGGTCTGCCTTATATCTAACCTTGGATACCTTATCCAGATAATCTTTGATCCGTTGTTGTTGTCTACCTACTTCTGTCCATTCTGCCTCAGGGTCTTCCGCATACAGGTGACAGGCATTGAATACAAACTGTGTGTACTCTTCCAGTGTCATCTCTGCCGCATCAGCTGCCGCCTGCGTGGGATACTGACAGAGGGATCGCTTTAGTGCACCAGGTGCTGCTCTGTCTGCCGTTCGCTCAAAATAGGTATTGAGCACAGGAGCCATTGCTTTAGATCTTTTCTTCTTCTTTTCCATACTTACGCCGACTGTCTCAGTGAGGTCATAGGGCGCTCTTATGGTGAGTAAGGCATCAAATTCTCTCATGGCCAAACTTCTAAGATGAGAGGGAGTGGATAAGATCGTATCAGAGGCATGCTCATAGAAAATCTTATTCTGATCTCTGAAGCTGAATTCTATTTCTGTGATTACCCCCATTTTAGTGGCCTCAGTATATAATTCTCTGACCAAGGGTTCCGCCAACAACGACGTAGAGATAAAAAGTTTGTCATCTGGCTTGAGCTCTAGACAATAGTTAGCTAGCAGATGAGCATATTTCTGAAGGATTTTAGTATCCATATAATTCTACATTAATTTATCAAATAAAGATTCTCGGAAATCTAGCTAGTTAAATACAACTGTCTTGTTTCCATGCGCAATGATCTTATGGTTCAGGTGAGCCCAGACCGCATCTGCCAATACAATTTTCTCAATATTCCTGCCTTTACGCTTCATTTCACTGATTGTGTCTAAATGCGATATAGGCAAAACCCCTTGTCTAATGATGGGACCAGCATCCAACTCCTCGGTAACATAATGAGCCGTCGCACCCATAAATTTCACGCCTCTTTCATATGCCGCTCTATAGGGATTAGCTCCTGCAAAGGCTGGTAAAGTAGAATGATGAATATTTATAATCCGACTAGTATATTTATTACAAAAAGAACCACTCAATACTTGCATATATCTCGCGAGTACGATTAAATCAATGCCGTGTTTCTGCATGAGGTGATGCTGTTCTTTTTCCACCTCAGGCTTTGTCTCCTTAGTGATTGGTAAATGGTAATAAGGAATATCATATCGCTCTCCCACATATCGAAACTTATCATGATTACTAATTATCAGAGGAATCTCTATCTTCCATTCACCAGATTCATACCTATGAAGTATATCAAAAAGACAGTGGGAGTACTTGGATACGAATAGGGCTACCCTAGGCACGGACTCATTGAAATGGATAGAGAAATTTAGACCATATTTAGCACCTACGATGGTCTGAAAATATTCAGTAACCTTCTCTTTCGGGATTCCAAAGTGTTCTAAATTCCACTCTACTCTCATAAATAAGTGCCCTTCACTATCTACGTGTTCATCTAGACTGACAATATTGCCATTATTCTTGCCAATAAAGTCTGTCACAGTTGCTACAATGCCTTGCTGGTCATCACCACAAAGCAAAAGAATCGCGGTTTGTATCTTTTTCTTAGCCAAGTCTAGTAATTTAATTCTCGAATTTCAAAAACAGTACCATTATACGGTTCAGTTTGGGTCTATCTAATAGCGTTCTTAGCGGGGGATTCTCCCCATTCATCATCGCTAGGATGCTTATCAGATCTAAAAGTCTCAAATTGCATCGATATAGCCATAAAAATAGATGTATTATATAACTAAGATTTCGTGGTTGGTTCTCCTACTGAGTATCCTCAGTACAAATAACGTGGATGGACAAGATGATTCGGTATACGCTGGGCTATATATCTATGGAAATATAGTTACCTCAGATAATGAGACTTTTACTGGATACATCCGATGGGGAAAAGAGGAAATGTACTGGCACGATATATTTAATAGCATCAAGACCAAAAACTTCAAACCCAAGGCAAGATCAGAAAGAAAGGAGTGGAGTGAGATAGATTGGAGTTTGGGTAGCATCTGGAGTGATAGTTATAAGGGCAGTAGTCACACCTTCGCCTGTGAATTCGGAGATATATCTAAGATCATAATGAAGCGGGGAGATCGGGTAGAGTTAGAATTTAGAAATGGGGCGCTCTTGGAAGTAGATGGTGGCTCTAATGATATCGGCAGTGATATAAATATGCATGACCATGAGCTTGGCCGAATAAATTTTGACTGGGAAGATATTCAGCGAGTAGAATTTTACGAAGCCCCACATCATATCATACCACCCTATGGCAAACCGTTGTATGGGACGGTGACCTCAGAGAGACAAAAAACATATTCAGGTCATATCAAGTGGGATTTAGATGAGAGAAATGGCAGTGATGTCCTAGATGGCGATAGTAAACATGGGAGTCAGAAAGTGCCATTCCAAAAAATCAAACAAATAGACAAACACCGAAGTGGCGATGGCGTCAATGTCATTTTTGATTCAGGTCGCTCCGTATTTTTAGATGGGTCGAATGATTGTGATGATCGCAATAGAGGCATCGGTGTATATATGGATAGCATCGGCACGGTAGAGATATCTTGGGATGATTTCTCCAGTGTCACTTTTGAGGAATGTCCGATCACCAAAACAGCCTATGCTGATTATCGCGAACCAAGTTCTATCACCGCTGAGGTGATTACCTTCCGTGGCGAAAAACATTCTGGCTACATCGCTTATGACAAAGATGAGATTTGGAATTTTGAATTTATAGATGGCAATGATGATGACATAGAATATCAAGTGCCTGTGAGAAATATCAGTTTGATACAACCGAAAAACCGATCTTTTTCATTCGTCCAACTTAAAACTGGACAGGAAATATTTCTCGGTGACAAACAAGATGTCAGTAGAAATAATCATGGCTTGCTCATCTATAAAAATGAGAATGATGAGCCAGTGTACATTTCGTGGGATGACGTAGAAGAAATCATATTCAAGTAGGGATTCCTGGCACAGCGCATATAATAAATAGTAATTAATTAAACCAACAAAATCTGTCCGAGCTGAACAGATTATAGAACTATCTTGAAAAAACTAATCATAAGGGTAATCCTAGGCTGTGTCTTGGTTGTCGCCACCTTTGTGTGGATAGGCTCCAATCAATTACTGAATGAGACGACCATGGTCAGAACGATGACCATCGTCTGGCTGCTATTGGGTCTAGGTTTTATCACGATTGTGCTTAGCATCCTAGACAGTATCCTGGATTTGGTGCTGTCATGGAAGAAACATCCCGGCCTGCGATTTCTGCTGCAAATGGTCGTAGGGACTGGTTTCTCCCTACTCTGCCTCAATATTAGCTACCATATCATACGGACTAACTATACGACCGCTAGTCCTGACAGCACACAATTATTTGTGATGAATTTGTATGGTGCAGCGATGATATTACCTATTTTCTCTCTGTACTTTGGTTATCGTTTTCTCAAAGACTGGCGACGATCAGAACTGGAAACAGAACGCCTCCTGAAAGAAAATGCCCGCTCGCAAATGATGTCATTGAAAAACCATTTGGATCCTCATTTTTTATTCAATAATCTGAATATCCTCTCATCCCTCATAGATAAGGACAAAGAATTATCTAAGGAATATCTGGACAAATTTGCTTCTGTCTACCGCATCATTCTCAAATCAGAAACCGATGACCTGACCACCATAGAAGAAGAGCTACAATTAGTCCAAGCCTATGTACATCTACTTGAAATTCGCTTTCAGCAAAATACCCAGATAGACATAGACATTAACCCCATCCATTATCCTAAAGGCATCCCTCCACTATCCCTGCAGATGCTCATAGAAAATGCGATCAAACATAATATGGCGACCAAGACACAGCCGCTTTACATTAAGGTCTATACTGACGCGGATATGATCATTGTAGAAAATAATATTCAGCAGCGAAAGTATGCCGCCAATGATAGAAAAGGATCTGGATTAGAAAACATAGAAAATCGCTACGCATATTTTTCAGACCAAGCCATACAGATAGAAGAAAATGACAAGATTTTCAAAGTGCTGCTCCCATTGATAGACATAGATTATGAGATATAGATAAGTCCACTTTAATACACAGATATGAAAATACTAATCATCGAAGATGAACAACTCGCCGCCGATAAACTGGTAAGTCTATTGCAAAAGATTAAGGATGAGAATGAAGTGCTGGCCGTATTGGAATCCGTGGATGAGAGCATAGAGTGGCTGGAGAGTCATGAGGAGCCTGATATAATTCTAAGTGATATCCATCTGAGCGATGGTCTGGTCTTCAGCCTGTTTTCTCGTTATCAGCCCAAGTGTCCGGTCATATTTACAACAGCCTATGACAAGTATGCCTTACAAGCTTTTGAAGTCAATAGCATCGACTACCTGCTCAAGCCCATAGAGGAGAGCAAACTTATTCAGGCATTCCAAAAGTATGACCAACTCCAGAACTCATCTCAGGAAAACCTAACAGAACTGTACCAGAAGTTCCAGACGATGCTATCATCACAAAACAAAAAATACAAAGCAAGATTCCTATGCAAGTTGGGTAATCGTATAAAGTCTATTCCTACAGAAAAAGTGGCTTACTTCTACTCCCAGGATAAAATCACCTTCCTTGTTAATCTAGATAACCAGCGCTTCCCAGTAAATAATACCTTGGATGAAATAGACCAAATGCTTAATCCTGACACATTTTTCAGGGTAAACCGCAAATTCATCACCCATTTTGACGCTATAAATGAGATACATCCTTACTTCAAGGGTCGTCTGAAGCTGAAGCTCAGTCCCCACATAGAGGAGGATATCGTGGTAAGCACAGAAAAGTCGCCCATATTTAAGGCCTGGCTAGACCGCTAGAATAGGGTCAGCACCTTGGGAATAGCGCCTTCCATCTCAAGCAGCCATCGCTTCACCTCCAAGCCATGCACATACCCCGTCAATGATCTATCACTGCCTATCACTCTATGGCAGGGCAGGATAATAGGGATGGGATTGCGTCCATTGGCCATACCGACAGCTCGTACAGCCTTCGGATTGTCTATGGCTACCGCTAATTCCAGATAGCTGGCCGTCTTTCCATAGGGAATACGGGCCAAAGCCCCCCATACTTGCTTATAAAATGGCGAATATGACTCTATGGCCAGCGGCAAATCAAAGGATTTAAGGGTCCCTTGGAAATATTTAGACAACTGAGATACCGCCTTTTCTGTGAGTTCAGAACGTAGTACAGTGGTCGTTATAGGGGTTTTAGCGTAGGATATATGCGTGATTGCCTTGTCGTTAGCATGGATTTGCCACCATCCTATGGGACTTTCTACTATATCGGTATAAGGAGAGGGCTCAGGCATCTACAAATAGGAAATTTCTTCATATGAAAAATAAAGAATTACATTTACTTTACTGCCAAAAAGGGTATAAATTTGCAGCCGCTTCACAAGGAAGCGCATCGGTATAAAATACAGTACCCACAGATAAAATGAAGTTCAGAGAGATTATCTCTTTGATTTCAAGGTGCCTTAGCTCAGTTGGTAGAGCAATGGATTGAAAATCCATGTGTCCCTGGTTCAATTCCTGGAGGCACCACAAAAGACCTTCGCCGTTTGGCGAGGGTCTTTTTGTTTGTGGTGCTATAAGGAATTGAACTTGTTCAATCCTGTGAGATGACCGACCGGTCCTGACCAAGGTCAGGATTAAAGGTCCTAAATGGACCTT